>DATFEW010000261.1:0-4851 GCA_035250805.1 Pyrinomonadaceae bacterium | reverse complement strand
CGGGACTCTCTTTGTGATGCCTGCGGAATTGACCAGTATGTCAGCCTTGCCCAACACCGCGATCGTTTCACCCAGAAGGTTCTGAAGCGACCGTTGATCTCCTACATCTGAAACGCATCTGCTCGTGCGGCGGCCGATCTCCTCGATCTCTGAGGCTACGACGTCGACCTGATCTTTTCGACGCGATGAGCAAACTACATCTGCTCCAGCCCTGGCCAGGCCGTGCGCGATCGCCCGTCCGATGCCCGAAGTGCCGCCGATCACGACTGCGACGCGGCCATTCAAATCAAGCTGGTCAAATGCCATATTTGTACGGAGCTCTTACCAATTTTTGATGAAAAGGTAATACCATTTGGGACCAGTGGGTACTAGTCTCATATAACTCGCAGCGAGTTGTCAAGCCGCCGAAATCTCTGTAAAAAGGCGTTTTGTAAGTGTCAATGTGGTCCTGATCCTAACCAGCCGCCAAAAATGGAAATTTCTATTTGCAATTAATTGGTTAAACCAATTATCATAAGTAAACTCGGCCGATATTTCGTTATGCAAACCTCCGAAAAACGTACCATCCAAAGACGGAGCGTCGACGACCGCATCTGGCTTTCAACGGAACAATCGAGTTTTGCCCCGGTTAACACGCCGTTCCAATACGAAGTTCTTGCCAATGAGGAAGAAGTTGGCCGGGCAATGTTCGACGAGTTGGTTTCGTACGCTGCCGCGGTCGACCGAGACGTCACGATCGTTTTACTTGGCGGCCGGGGCGCTCAGGCGATGTACCGTATCATTAACCGGCTGGCCGAAACAAGTGAGATTGACGGCTTGCTCTCGCGCCTCAACGTCTTTACACAAGATGCCCTGGCGCCGATGCGAATGAGCAACTCGCTCAGTTTTGTCCGGGATTTTGAACGTCTGCTCGGCCCAACCTTTTTTCGAAAGATAAAAAGCTTTACGCCGATGCAGACGGAAACCGACAACCTCGAGGGTGAATTGATAACATATCTGGAGAAACTGGATGGCCTTGGCGGGATCGACATCTTTTTTATCGGTCTGGGCCCGGAGACGGACTCTGCGTCGCACGTGTGTTATATCAAGCCCGGTTCTGGTGCGACCCATAGCGACGTAGCAGGAATTATTCCGATCTCATCGAGTATTCTGGAGCATCATATAGGGAAATTTAAGATCGGCGGGAGCGAGGTTTCGCCGACAGATGAGACGGAATGCCGACAAGCGACGCATATTCTGACACTTGGACCGGCGGCAATACTCGGCGCAAAGCGTGTTGTCCAGTCCATCGTCGACGCGTCAACGGCCCCAGGAAAACCAGCGAGCTTTAAACGCATGATCGAGACCGAGATCTCAACGGATCCTAAGATCGCTGCGGAGCAATGTGATGAAAACCCCGGCTTGTGGGTGCGTTTGCACAATAATGTTCGTTCGCTTGTTTTGCCCGATGTACTGAGTAATAACGAAGCTTATGCCTGATTCGTCCGCACAATCTGCAGTGCCCATTAGCGATTACGCCATCATTGTCAATCCAGACGACAATGTTGCGGTTGTTAAGAACGAGACGCGCAACGGCTTGGTGTTGGCGCTTCCGGACGACGGTTATGTGACGATCAAAGCCGATATCTCTCCAGGTCATCGCTTTGCAACCCGCGATATAGCGGTCGGTAAATTCGTCCGGCAATACGGGCAGCCCATCGGGACCTCGCTTGGGATAACGTCGGGTGAGTGGATCACCCACGAGAATATGTCGGATGAAGTGCCGATCGTACGCGACCTTCCCGAACACATCGAGAATCCTGCACCAAAGTATTTTCCTAAGGACGAAATCGAGACATTCATGGGATTTCGCCGGGCCGACGGCCGCGTCGGCACACGCAACTATGTGCTGATCGTCCCGACATCGATGTGCGCGAGCCACGAAGCAACGCAGATCTCGATGATCTCGGAATTCGCTCACTATAGCCGTGAGAAATATCCTAACGTGGACGGCGTTGTCGCGATTCCGCACAACAAAGGCTGCGGCTGCCAGGACGGTTCGACCCTCGACGTGATGATGCGGACGCTTTCAAATTACGCGGACCATCCGAACGTCGGCGGCGTGATATTGATCGATCTCGGCTGCGAGAAAACAAATCTCTCTTTCGTCGAAAAATACCTCACCAAACGCGAGAAGCCGATCCAAAAACCGGTGGTAAAGATCGGGATACAAGATGTCGGAGGCACTCAGGCTGCCATCGATATAGGCCTGAAGCAAGTAGCGGAAATGCTCCCGGAAGTTAACGGCTGCGTGCGTGAAGAGTTTCCTGTGAGCGAGCTTGTCCTAGGCGTAAAATGTGGCAGTTCGGACGGTTTCTCCGGGATATCAGCAAACCCGTCACTCGGTTATTGCTCAGACTTGCTCGTGCGAAGCGGCGGTACTGTCTTGCTTACCGAAGTTCCCGAATTCTGCGGGGCCGAACACGTGCTCGCGAACCGTGCAAAGGATGCTGCCACTGGTCGAAAGATCTTTGAAATGGTCGATTGGTACAAAGAATACGCATCGAAATTTGGCGGCGTTTTGGGCCAGAATCCAAGTACGGGAAACAAGGCGGGCGGTTTGCTGAACATTACGATCAAATCGCTTGGCGCTATATCAAAAGCCGGAACGACGCGGATCGAAGACTGCATTGAGTATGCCGAAACGCCCAGAAGCCGGGGCATTAATCTGATGCAGGGGCCGGGTTACGACCAGGAATCGACGCCCGGGCTTGTCGCCGCGGGAGCGACGATAGTCGTATTCACAACGGGAAACGGAACGACCATCGGAAACGCGATCGCGCCCGTGGTAAAACTCGCGTCGAACAATCGGGTGTTCGAAAAGATGTCGCAGGACCTCGACGTCTCGGCAGGGAATGTGATCGAAGGGACCGAGAGCATAGCGGATGTTGGCACACGGCTATTCGAACATCTTAGAAAAGTTGCAAGCGGAGACGAGCAAGCGAAGGCCGAAATTTTGAAGCACCGTGAATTTCAATTTTGGGCCGAACAGACGGTTTCGCTCTAATCCATTTGAATATTAGCTAATAGCATCAGCCAATAGCGGTTAGCTATTTGTATCAATAGTTTTAAGACTATGCAGCCTCAGATAAAACTCGAAAACATCGACCCGACCACTTGTGTTGTGAAAGGAACTCATAAGACGAGGGGGCGAACGACCTCGGTCGCTCCGGGCGTGACCGCGTCGCGAAATTTGTTTTATGGCCGTATCATCCTCGAAGCGGGTGACGCGCCGATCGCGTTTGAAAACGGCGATCATGAGACCGGCCTTATCTGTTTGAATGGTTCGGGGACGGTGTCGTTCAAAAGCGAAACCTTTCCGCTGAACCGCTATGATGCGCTTTATATACCGCGCGATTCGAAGATCGAAGTAACTAGCGATGGCAATTTCGATCTTGCTGAGATCTCCTCGCCCGTTCAAAATCAGTATCCGGTTCAGTTTGTAAAGTTTGAAGAAATACGAAAGAATCCCGCACTGCACTTCACGGCAGGCAAGCCGCCCACCGAAAGGGATTTGAATATTCTCTTAGGTAAGAATATCGAAGCGGGCCGCATTATGGCTGGAGTCACGTTCTCGTCCGATGGCAATTGGACCTCGTGGCCGCCCCACGAGCACGAGAATATGCTTGAGGAAGCATACTTGTATATCGATATGCCGGCTCCGCAATGGGGTGTGCAGTTTGTTTACACGAATGCTCAGGAACCCGAACTTGTTCAGGTCGTTCACGAAGGCGACGTGGTCATAATGCCGCAGGGCTATCATCCGAATGTTGCCGCACCCGGCGGATCCATCAATTTTCTATGGATGATGGCAGCAAACCGCGAAGGCGTCGATCGCCAGTTCGGTGTGGTAAACGTCCAACCGGAGTATGCCGCTGGCGGTTCCGGGCTTGAGGCTTCGCAAAAATAGTTTCGATGATCCTGGAAAGTTTCAGCCTTGCGGGTAAAACTGCGCTCGTGACTGGTGCGTCTTCCGGTATTGGGCAGACGATCGCCATCGCATTGGCAGAAGCCGGTGCTGATGTGGCATGTCATTGCCGCACCGAAGGGAATGCAGACGAGACCATCGCCTCGATCGAAAAGACAGGCAGGCGTGCGGTTGCTGTTTTGGGCGACTTGGCAGATAGAGCAACGCCCCAGAGCATCGCCGAACAGACGCTTGCGGAATTTGGCCGTGTCGATATTCTAATAAACAACGCAGGTATGATTCGTCGTTCGCCTGCAATCGATTTTTCGGAAGAGGACTGGCAGGTAGTGATCGACGTAAACCTTACAAGCGTCTTCCGGCTTTCGCAGATCGTAGGCAGATTGATGATCGAGAGCGGCGGCGGAAAGATCGTGAACATCGCCTCGCTGCTTTCATTTCAGGGCGGGGTTACAGTCCCGGCTTACACCGCTTCGAAATCTGCGGTCGCGGGTTTGACCAAGGCGCTCGCCAACGAATGGGCGAAGCATAACGTGAACGTAAACGCAATCGCACCGGGTTACATCGCAACGAAAAACACAGCCGCGTTACAGGCTGACGAAACGCGCAACCGTCAAATACTCGAACGCATTCCCGCGGGCCGTTGGGGCACGCCGGGCGACCTCGCAGGTGCCGCCGTATTTCTTTCGTCGGCCGCGAGCGATTTCATGCACGGCCATATTCTCGTCGTTGACGGCGGCTGGATGGGACGTTAGTTGTAGAAGCAGGCACGTTAGTAAGGGCGTAACATTCAACTCACTCAAGGACGCGCTTGCTAAGGGGCAAGCCACTTCGCATTGCATCGATGCTCAACGTAAAGCCAAAAGATAACTGTAAATGGGACATTG
>DATFEW010000121.1:0-2978 GCA_035250805.1 Pyrinomonadaceae bacterium | reverse complement strand
GCCCATGCACAATAAACTATGCCTTGAGTTTGTCAACGAAACCTCTTTCAGGGGGGGTGAGCGAAAGGCAGTGACCGTGATGGTTTCCCGCGGGTCGGAAAGGAGGGTCGTCGATAACGCGCAGATCCTGATAAAGGTCATCGGCACTAATTTTCGTCCAAGGATATTTCATTCATCTACCGACAAGAACGGGCTCGCAAGTCTCGAGGTAGACATGCCTGAATTTTCCGGCGGCCGTGCGGCTTTCCTGGTGCGGGCCTCGAATGGCGGCGAAGAGATAGAATTACGGAGGATCATCCTACGGTCCTGATCAAGGCTTTGCGATCGCGGCAGGATACGAGAAAATCAGTTCAGCGATGATAAGCGTTGTGCTGAACGGCGAACCACGAAGGATCGAGGACGAGGTCACGCTGGACCGGATGCTCGATCTTTTTTCATTGCCGCGGCAACGGGTGGCGATAGAACTGAACCGTTCGGTGGTGCGGCGCGAGGATTGGCCTGCAACATCTCTGGGCGATGGCGATGTTATCGAGGTCATCCATTTCGTCGGCGGCGGCTAAAGAAAGGATAAAGATAAAGGATGAATGAGGAGGAATGTTGAATCCGACCAACGCTCTTTATCCTTTATCCTTCATCCTTTATCCTTTAGGAAGATGTCAGACCCATTTGTCTTAGCAGGAAAAGACTTCTCGTCTCGCCTCATTATCGGAACAGGCAAGTATAGTTCGTTCGACGAAATGAAGGCGGCGCATGCAGCGTCGGGAGCCGCCATGGTTACGGTTGCGGTAAATCGCGTTCCGCTCGACCGTAAGACCGAGTCGTTTCTTGACCATCTCGACCCGAAAATGCAGATCCTGCCGAATACCGCCGGCTGTTATGACGCCGACCATGCGATCCGTACCGCCCGGCTTGCCCGGGAAGCTTTGGAAACGGATTGGATCAAGCTGGAGGTTATCGGCGACCAGACGACTCTGTTGCCGGACAACGAACAGACTCTTGAAGCCGCGAAGGTTTTGGTGAACGAGGGCTTTCTCGTACTTCCGTACTTCACGGATGATCTCATCATGGCGAGGAAACTTCTTGACGCGGGGTGCCCGGCCGTGATGCCGCTTGCCGCGCCTATCGGTTCCGGAATGGGCGTTCAAAATCCCTCGAACCTTCGGATAATGCGTGAGCAGCTGCCGGACGCAACGATCATCGTTGACGCCGGGGTCGGGGTGCCTTCTGATGCCGCGATCGCGATGGAGCTTGGTTCCGACGGTATCTTGATGAACACGGCGATCGCTGAAGCGCAAGATCCGGAACAGATGGCCGCCGCGATGAAGCTTGCGGTCGAGGCGGGCCGTCTGGGCTATCTCGCAGGCCGAATGCCAAAACGCCTCTATGCCTCGGCATCGAGTCCTATTCAAGGCGCAATCAAGTAAACCTGCATATGAAGGTGAAAGTTCTTTTTTTTGGCGCTACTGCATCGATCACACAGACACGTGAGATGGTATTTGCCACGGGCGACGATATTTCGGCCGGCGAACTACGTGAGACGATCGTTGCTGAGTTCCCACAACTTGCTTCACACAAACTCTTCGTCGCGATCGACCAACGCCATGCAAACGACGCGGATGTCATTCCTAAAGGAGCTGAGATTGCCGTTTTCACCGCGGTCTCCGGTGGATAGTTCACAGCAAGGCAATGGAACATTCAGATCCAATAAGTTCGCAGGACCTAGTCCTATCGGACGATCAGGAACCTAAACATTTCGGCAGCGGTTGGATAAGCGGCGTACTTTCTGTGGTGCTCGGCGCGATCGGTCTCCTGGCGGTGGTCTGTTTCCATTATCCGCAAATGCTGACAATGCCGGAACTGCGCGGGCTTTATCCAGTTCCATACATTCGGGCCCTTCTTCAGCTAATACTTGTAAGCTCATTCCTGCTTGGCGTTCTCAGCATTTACCTGCGACGCGATAGATCGATCGGCGGCATCGGAATACTCCTGACCCTGACCGCGGCTATGTTCGGTGGGTCCCGGGTGCCCATCGACGACGAGCTGGTGAACGGGCCGTTTCTTGGGTTGGATTGGTTCTTGCTAAACCTGATCGCCTTTTCCCTTATCTTCGTTCCCTTGGAATTACTTTTTCCACACCGCCCCACTCAGCCTATATTCCGAACATTCTGGAAAACCGATCTCGCGTATTTCTTTGTAAGCGCCATCTTCATCCAGCTCACTTCGGTTCTAACGCTTAAGCCCGCTGTCCTTTTTTTTGAGTGGGCCGTGCACCCGGGGCTTCGCGCCTGGGTAGGGGGACAGCCGTATTTGCTTCAGTTTTTGGAGATACTGCTCGTCGCGGATCTGGCTCAGTACTGGGTTCATCGTCTTTTTCATTCTGTCCCCGTGCTGTGGCGTTTTCACGCCATCCACCATTCGGCTCAATCCATGGATTGGCTGGCAGGGTCGCGGATCCATCTCGTCGATATTGCCATTACGCGCAGCCTTTCATATATCCCAATCTTTCTGCTCGGCTTTTCACAAGCGCCGCTATTTGCTTACATCATTTTCGTTAGTATTTATGCGACCTTTATCCATTCCAACTTTCGCATACAGTTCGGTCCGCTGCGATGGCTGTTGGTAACGCCGAGGTTCCATCATTGGCATCACACGTCTGATTTGTCGCTAGCGAACAAGAACTTCGCTGTTCATTTGCCCTTACTCGACCGGCTGTTTGGCACATATTACTTTCCAGCGCGGCAATGGCCGGTGTCGTACGGCATTGTTGAGGGCAGCGTACCGCCGAGCGGATTTTTCGCACAGTTGACATACCCTTTCCGACGAAGGCCTGAACGGAGGTCCTAGTACTATGGCCAAACCGACACTATATCTTGACAAAGCTTCTCAAGGTTGGCAAAGCAGAACGCGCAAAAATCAATTCAATTATGGGATGACCATGAAATTCACTAAGCCAAAGAATCACGCTACGCTTGAGAAAA
>DATFEW010000255.1:0-3588 GCA_035250805.1 Pyrinomonadaceae bacterium | reverse complement strand
TTTAAACCTTCGGCCAAACCGAAACGATCGAATTATCCCATAAGTTGCACAGATAAACAAGTGTGTTATGCATGCGGCGCTACCATTCTCCCGATTAATCGTCCAAGGCTTTTCCGTTGACCGATTTCATATGCTCTTCGGCAATCTTAAGCGCACCGAAGATGTCGCCCGCGTAATGTTCGCGGCCGACTTTTTTTGTAAAACCGGTTTGCCTCATTACGCGGTACACTTTTCTGGACACGGCTGAAAACACCAGGATGTAGCCGTTTTCTTTTGCCTCGTCTGCCAATTCTTCGAGGACCCGAATACCGCTCGCATCAACGTTCGTGACGTTTCGCATTCTTAAAATGAGCACTTTGGGTTTCCTGGCGATCACGCGGAGCGATTCCTTGAATTGGCTGACGGCTCCGAAAAAGAGCGAGCCATAGATCTCAAAAACCTCAACGCCCTCAGGTATTTTTATGGGAGACATGTCACGCGTCTGGTCCGCGTATTCGTCATCGCCCCGAAGCGTTTCCGTGATGAGATCTACCTGCGTTTCGGTGGACATTTTCTCCAGGAAAAGGAATGCCGCGAGCAAGATACCGACCTGAATGGCTACTGTCAGGTCGATAAAAACTGTTAGAAGGAATGTAGCCAGCAGCACCGCAACATCGCCCCGCGGGCTCTTTAGGAGATGAACGAATTCCCGCCATTCGCTCATGTTGTAGGCAACAACGATCAGCACCGCGGCAAGGGTTGCCATCGGGATAAGCGCCGCCCAACGTCCTATAAAAAGCAATACAAGCAAGAGAAATACGCAGTGGATAACGGCTGAAATCGGCGTTTTCCCGCCGCTTTTGATGTTGGTAGCTGTGCGCGCGATCGCGCCTGTAGCGGGGACGCCTCCAAATACGACCGACACGATGTTTCCTGCGCCTTGCGCAACGAGCTCCATATTCGACCGGTGTCGTGTGCCCGTCATGCCATCCGCAACCACTGCGGATAGAAGCGATTCGAGCCCGGCCAGGATCGCTATCGTCAGCGCGGGCGAGAACATCTGCTGAATCAGGTCCCAGGTGACGACGGGAAGGTGCGGCGTCGGCAGAGAATTTGGCACGCCGCCGAAACGGGTTTGGATCGTCTCAACGGGCAAGGCAAAATACTGGACAACGAAGGTAACTATCAGGATCGCGATCAATTGACCCGGGATCTTCTTGATTAGCCTGTTCCAAATAACAATGATGAGGAGTGATGCAACTCCGACAGCGAGTGTGTAGGGATTGCTAGTGGCGATGTTTTCAGCGTACGCGATCCACTTTTCCACAAAATCAGCGGGCACGCTTTCGATCCTGAGCCCAAGGAAATCGCTTATTTGCGACGAGAATATTATCAAAGCGATCCCAGCGGTGAAGCCGACAGTTACCGGATAAGGAACGAACTTTAGAAGTGCGCCCATCCGCGCGAGGCCCATGATCAGGAGCAGAACGCCGGCGATAAGCGTCGCGACGACCAAGCCGTCATAGCCGTATTGCTGGACGATGCCGTAAACAATGACGATGAATGCGCCCGTCGGCCCGCTGATCCCTGTGCGCGTACCACCAAGTACGGCTATCACGAACCCAGCGAAGATCGCCGTATAAAGTCCCTGCTCGGGCTTTACACCTGACGCTATCGCCAGCGCGATGGCCAAAGGCAGGGCCACAATGCCCACCGTCAGCCCGCCCAACAAATCGCCACGGAACATTTCGAGCGTATAGCCTTCGCGTAGGATCGTAAGGAGCTTGGGTTCGAGTTTTCGGTGCATTTTCCTTGCAGGAATGGTTCAGGGGCGGGCTTTGACGATTGAAAACACGTCGCTGCGATCGATGATCTCCTGTTCGCCTGTTTTCATATTCTTGAGCGTTACTTTGTTTTGTGCCAATTCGCTTTCGCCGAGGACGCACACGTAAGGGACCTTGATCGTGTCGGCGTATTTGATCTGCTTGCCGAGTTTGTCCGTTTCGGGATAGACCGTTATACGAAGACCCGCCGAACGCAGCTCGCTCGCGAGCTTGAGCGATTCGCCGATGGTCTCTTCGCTCCAGATCGTGACCATCACATCGGCTGGTGTCGATTGGGCGATCTCCGGTGGGAACATATTACGCTCATCCATTACCACCAGAATTCGCTCAAGTCCAAGCGAAAATCCGCACGCCGGAATTTGCTCCTTCCCAAACATCCCGATCAAGCCGTCATACCGCCCGCCCCCTCCGAGGCTTCCGGCAAGATCGGGGACGTTCACCTCCATGATCGCGCCTGTATAGTACGAGAGCCCACGGGCCAGTGATGGATCAAGCTGTACAGGCGAGTCGCCTGCGAACCTCAGAATAGATCCAATATTGGTCAAGACCTCATTGCTGACGATATTTATCAGGTTGCTGACAATCGTTCGATTAACGTCGTTACCTTCGTCAACGATTTTTTGAGTCTGCTCGAAAATGCCCAAGAGCATTGCCGATGCATCTTCGGGAACGCCACGCGATTCGAGCTCCCCTTTTACGCCGTCGGTGCCGATCTTGTCCAGTTTGTCGATCGCAATCAGGGCGTCGGCGTGCTTCGCGGCGAGAACGCCGGCCGTGTCGAGGATATCGCGCAGGACCTCGCGGTGATTGAGACGGACCACAAAATCGTCAAATCCTAATCGCTTCAATATCTCAGTAACGGCGGAGATCAATTCGGCCTCGACGACCATCGACGACGATCCGATAACATCGACGTCACATTGCCAAAACTCACGGAATCGTCCTCGAGCGGGGCGGTCGGCGCGCCAGACGGGTTGTATCTGGTAGCGTTTGAAGAATTTTGGAATGTCATTCTTACGGTTTGCGACCACTCTTGCGAGCGGTACGGTTAAATCGTACCTGAGAGCCAGATCTGAAAGATCGAAATTGACAATGCCGAAGTCGATCGAAGCTCGTTCCTCATTTTTCTTCGCATCATCAAATATACGAAGCATTGGATCAATAAATGCTTCCGAGAGCTTATCGCCCCGCTTTAGGATGCGGAAGATAAGCTGGTTTCCTTCTTCGCCGTATTTCCCAGTGAGTGTTTCGAGATTTTCGACTGCGGGCGTTTCGAGGGGCTCGAAGCCGTACGATTCGTATACTTCCTTGATAATGCCGATCACGTATTCGCGTTTGCGGACATCCGCCGGGAGAAAATCGCGCATACCGCGGGCCGGGTTGGTTGAAACCATAAAAAGTATTTAACCACAGAGACACAGAGACACAGAGAATGCCGAAGGGAAATCTCAGAGTTTTCTACGTCTTAGCGATTCATGACCGGACGGAACCTTAAAAAACTGTCTAGCTACAGAAAGACATATACAGACAAGACAAAACAAAAAGGTTTATCTCTGTGCCTCTGTGTCTCTGTGGTTCAAACGTATTTCGCTTTTAACTCGACGTAATTTCGCCAGGAGCGATCGAGTCCGGCGACTTCGTCGTCGGTCAGTTCGCGTTTTACTTTTGCGGGTGCGCCCATGACAAGCGAGCGCGGCGGGATTTCGGTTCCGGGCGTTAGCAGCGAACCCGCCGCAACCAGCGACTGTGCCCCGACTCGAACGCC
>DATFEW010000254.1:0-4784 GCA_035250805.1 Pyrinomonadaceae bacterium | reverse complement strand
TGGATGTGGCTCGTGGTTGGGGTATCGGCTCGAAAGGTGACGACAATCCAAGTGCCCTTCTTTTCATCGCTATAGACGATCGAAAGTATTTCACACAGGTCAGTAGGGATCTCGAAGACGAACTCCCGGACGGCTTGGTCGGCAGCCTGCAAAGGCAAAACCTCGTTCCCGAATTCAAAAAAGGTAACTACGCCAAGGGCATCTCTGACACCGTCGAATCGTACATAAGCACCATCGAGCAGCGCAGCAGCGGCACCTCCGCCTCGCCGACACCCGTCGGCGGCGGCGAGCCTGTAGTGTCCGATTCACAGTTTATGTACTCCGCGTTTTGTTGCCTGGTTGTCGTCGGCATCTTTTTCCTGATAATTTGGTCAAACCGTAGTGGCGGTGGCGGCGGAAGATCGGGGGGCGACCGTGACCGCTGGGGTGGCGGATTCGGTGGCGGAGCATCTGCTTTGCCATGGATCATCGGCTCGGCGATCGCCAGCTCAGGAAGTTCGTCATCGAGCGATTGGGGAGGAGGCAGTTCCGGCGGCGGGGGTTGGGGCGGATTCGGAGGCGGAGGAGATTTTGGCGGAGGTGGAGCCGGAGGTGGTTGGTAAGGATATGGAACACCAGTTTGCGGCATTTATCGACGATTTGAGGGGCACGCACGGATCGAATCTGGCGTCGGTGATACTTTACGGCTCGGCGGCTGCGGGAGATTTTGTGCCGAAGCATTCCGACTACAACATTCTGATCGCACTGAAAAAGATCACGCCTAAGGAGCTTCGCCTCGCTCATGGGAGCATTCGCGAATGGCACAAGATGGGGCACCCGGTACCCGTGTACTTCACAGTTTCGGAGCTTCAAAATGCGGCGGACGTTTTCCCAATAGAATTTCACCAAATGACAAAGGCCCACAAAGTGCTTTATGGAAAGGACGTGCTCGATGGATTGAAGGTCTCAGACGCTTTTCTCCGCCACCAGACCGAATATGAGCTGCGAAGCAAACTGATCCTTCTGCGCCGCCAGTATATACCGGCATCAGCTTCTGTAGAAGGTTTGAAAACGCTTATGGCGGAGAGTCTTCCGAGCTTTTCGGCACTGTTTGGCGCGGTGCTTATTATGAACGGCATCGAGCCACCGACCATAAAGCACGAGATAGTGGCGAAAACGATTGAAGTTTTGGATCTGGACGGACTGGTTTTCGAGAGGATATTTAATATTCGTGAAGACAACTTCGCCAAAACGCTTGGCGACATTGAGGCAAACGAACTCTTTGCTGAGTACATGGAACAGGTCGAAAAGGTCATCGATTCGGTCGATGCAATTGGTAAAACCAGTGCAAGTCAACAGCTTGCGTAAAGTGAGGGGTGAACAAAAAAATGAGAAGACTGATCTTAATGGTAACCGTAATGGTCGCTGTTTTTGTATTGAGCGGCTGTAGCTATAACGAACTTACTGCGAAGCAGCAAGGCGTGAAAGGAAAGTGGGCAAACGTCGAAAGCGCAATGCAACGGCGCGCGGATCTCATTCCTAATCTTGTGGAAACGGCTAAGATGACCGGCGTTCAGGAGCAGGAAGTATTCGGGCAGATCGCGGAGGCACGCTCGCGCTTGTTGAATGCTCAGCAGGCCCCAGGCGCGGGTCCCGGCGGCGACAAAACTCCCGAACAGCGACAAGCGGTTATCGACGCCAACAACAGCTTTGGCGGCACGATAGGACGCCTGCTGATGTTGCAGGAACAGTATCCTCAGCTGAGGTCAGCCGAAGCGTTTATGAAGGTTCAGGACGAACTTTCAGGGACGGAAAACCGCATTAACGTGGAAAGAACGAATTACAACACCGCGGTTACGGATTACAATACGACGCGCAATTCGTTTCCGGCCGTACTTACCGCTGGGCTTCTTGGATTTAAGGAAGAACCGTTCTTCCAGGCTGAGGAAGGCGCCCGGCAGGCTCCGCGTGTTGGGGATGCTAATACGCTGCGCCGCCCGCAGACGGCACCGGCAACTAATGCTCCGGCAAATCGATAGTCCGGGTATTTGTTAAAATCCTCGGCAGCTGCACATTAAGCAATGGTCGCAGGGCTTGCCATTCGGCTCGAACGTGCAGGCCCTTTCTTTTTGTATGCCATCGAAGATCCCGTCGGCGATCGCTTCGGCGACCTCGAATCGTTCTTGAGACGGGTGCGGTAATTGCGAATGTGAGACCTCAAATTTCAAATCTGAGATCGCTTCGAGCTTATCCAACCGATGATTGATCTTTTCAAGGGCGGATAAGATCTGTGTAAATTCATTATCGCCTGTCCTCGAACGGACGATCTTTTCGACTTTCTCAGCAACCTCTTTAGATTCAATGCCTCGCATTACTTTTCGTTTGGAAGAAGATCGATGTAATCAACAACTCCGACGATCGCAGAATCGATCGCGGCACCCGCACGGCCGGTGGCTGCCGTCGAGGCAGACCAGCCTTCCTGAGCGATCACTACGATGTCACCTTCACCCGAGTCGACCGCATCGAGGGCCAGGCAGGTGTATTCCATGTCCTCGCCGTCTGGGGCGATCTGTCGGCAAAGCATAACCCGCGAACCCTCGTATCGCTGGTTTTTTTGGGTTGCAACAACGTTACCGATGACGCGGGCGATGAGCATTATGACTTATTAAGGACGTGCGAATCGGAATCGATGATGCCGACGATCGTACAATCCGTTGGCGTGGAGTCACGTTTGAAAGGAAACGCGGCCTCCTTTCCCCTACACCAAAAAACCAGTTCGCCAACACCTGCTCCTACCGAATCAAGAGCGATCATCGGTGAACCCTTAGGTTTCAGATCAGCATTTAGCGTTTGCACGAGCAAAAGCTTTCGGCCATGGAGCGATTCGTTCTTTACGGTTGAAACGACCGTGCCAATGACGCGAGCGATCTGCATCTTTTTATGAAGTGAATTCGAAGCTGTCTATGACCCCTATGATCGCGGAGTCAACCGGACAATCCTTGTTGCCGTCAGCCATGCGGGCCGAAGAGCCGCCGACAACGATCACCTTTTCGTGGTATCCCGCCCCAACTGTATCAACCGCTACGACATATCCGCTCTGATCGGAACCGTCGAGATTGATCGGCTTTACGATGAGCAGTTTCTTGCCGTGAAGTCGTTCGTCTTTTTGCGTGGAGACGACAGTGCCGAGAATGCGTCCAATTATCATTGCTTCGTGAATCGTGATTCGTTAATCCTAAATCGTGCATCATCGTTGTCTCGATTCACGATTTACGAATTTCGATTCACTATTTCATCACCACCGGAAGAGTTTCATCGACCGCATTGTGAGGACGCGGTATTACGTGGACGCTGACAAGCTCGCCGACACGCCGTGCCGCTGCAGCACCGGCATCAGTCGCTGCCTTGACCGCCGCTACGTCACCGCGCACGATGGCGGTGACAAAACCGGCACCGATCTTCTCGTAGCCTACAAGCTGAACGTTCGCGGCCTTGACCATCGCATCGGCAGCCTCGATCATTGCGACAAGACCTTTGGTCTCGACCATTCCTAATGCTTCCTGCATTTGGTTTTGCTCCTGGATTGGATAATGAAATAAAAGACGTGGCTAGTTTAACTCAATTTCGCTGCCTGGCTCAAAAGCTCGATCAATTCTTCTCGTGTGAAGGATATCTTCGCGCCGTTTGATTGTGTCATAGCTGGATAACTAACTTCCAGATCGCACGTGATCCCGGCCTCATGCAAATATCCACATGCCTGGCACCGAGCGTTTTCCTTGAGGTAACCTGCCTTCTCTCGAATATCGATAAGTTTCTCGATAGCATCCTGCGGCAGGTCATTTGCCCCGCCGAGCGCTTTTGCGAGGATCGCGATCTTCGCAGTGTGCTCGAGGGTTTCCAGCCGGTCGAACGCCTGCCATAGGTCAGCGCCGTACGCGACAGCACCGTGATTCGCCATCAACAACGCATTGTGATGGGCGACGTACGGCTTCATCGCCTCAGTCAGTTCGTCAGTAGAAGGCGTCCCGTAATCGGTCAACGGCACACAGCCCAGCGTAAGGATAACTTCGGATAGGATGGGTTTGTCGATCGCAAGTCCTGCGACTGCAAACGCGGTCCCATGCGGCGGGTGCGCGTG
Organism: Pyrinomonadaceae bacterium; assembly: GCA_035250805.1. Lineage (GTDB taxonomy): Bacteria > Acidobacteriota > Blastocatellia > Pyrinomonadales > Pyrinomonadaceae > OLB17. Next base: position 667 of record DATFEW010000254.1, on the reverse strand, counting down.
GCAGACGGCTTTAACATCCGACCGCATCTTGTAGATGAGCAGATGCATTGCCAGTTCGGAAGACGCCCGCCTGTCCGTGAGCGGCTTCCCATCCATGTCCGTCAAAGCAAGAGAATCCTCCGCCATTCGGCCCTTGCACGTCATTGTCGGAGTTGCGAGAACGGTGTTCTCATCAAGCCGAATGCTCACATTGCCGTCCGAAGCGACAACATAGCTCCGTTCATAGAGCAGCTTGCCGATCTCGCAGATGAGTTTTCGAGCGGAGGGTTCGTCCATTTGTATCTAGTAGATACTGAATTCGTAATCGATTGTCATGATTACGGAAATCGGTCGGCCGTCAACTACTTTCGGATTGAACTTAATCTTTCGTGCTGCTTCGACGGCTCGCTCCGTGAGCCCGTCAGGCAAAGTCACGATCGGCGTAATCGCGCCAATAGTTCCGCTGGCCAAAAGCACAACACTTAATCGAACCTTGCCCTGAACATTATTCCTCCGGGCCAGTTCGCTGTAAATCGCCTTTGGCTTAGATATAAGCTTAACTGGTTCAGTGTGATCGTACGGAAATCCGGTGAATCGCGATTGAGCCCGTTCATTGCCGCCTGAATGTCCACTTCCAGAACCGGGCTTCAAAATGAGTGGATCAGGTACAACATCCGGACCGACGGTA
>DATFEW010000117.1:0-4847 GCA_035250805.1 Pyrinomonadaceae bacterium | reverse complement strand
ATAACATCTTTAGCGTGAGCAACTTAACCTACGTGGGCAAACTGAAAACAACAAAATAAAAACTTGTTGCTCAACAGCGGCGGAATTGCTATTATTTATTTGAAGCAGTGATCGGAAGTTTTCTCACTGCCTAATCCAACCGATAGACCGCAAACGCGCACCGGTCGAAACCGAATCAGTATCTTTCCTAAAAGTTTTGCCCTGTTGAACGGCGGGTAGACGCACACCTACCTGTCTTATTGGGCAGCGGCTGAGCGTTTTTTCGGATCATCGAGATCGCCCTATCAAATATGAGTGAAGCGAACGACACGGTACGCCAACCGCGGACAGCGAGTGGCAAGCCGATAAAGGTCGGAAAATGGATCGAAAGCCTAAAGTCGTCCGACGTCAACCAGATATGGCTTGAGTTGCACCGTATCGTTTCATCCCATCCGCTCGTCCGGGCCTCTAAACGTGCCGGATTCCTGGTCGAAGAGGGCAAGTACAATGCATACACCGATCTAACCCAGGAGCTTTTTGTTGCCTTGCTCAGCAAGGACCGGTTTCAACACTACATTGAAACCGAAATGTCTGACGTCGAGGTCGAAGCTGAGATAAGTCAGATCGAACTCACGAATCTGCTAACCGCAGAACTTAGAAAGCGCTACCCGGAGTCTTATAGACTTGCACGACGCATCTCAACGCTGATCCAGTCAAGCGCCAGCTTCAGACGATTTGATAACGTCGGCAATCCCGAGGCACATCGACGGTTGGCAGACCGGCTATACGGACTGGCTCCTTGGCCGAATACCAAGCTGAGGCGCGATGTCCAGGAAATGGATGAACGTGTAAAGGCGGTCGCATTTTACGGCCGCGACACCCGAATGGTCGGTTGCACGGGCGATGCGCAGATAGTGATCAGCAACGTAGAGCTTGAAAAACTGATCATCCGGGTATTCAAGGCCATCGACTCGCCGGTCGATGTTCGCAGTCTGCGTTCTTTTGTGATGTCGCGGCTGCCTATAATGGACATTCATCTTGTTCCGGTCGGCGGTTCAGGAGAGAACGAGAACGACGAACGAGCACCCTTCGAGATCGCAGATGTTCGCGAAACACCCGAAGAGGATTATCTTCGCCGCGAGGCTGAGATCGAGGCCGTGACTTTTGTTGACGGATTCCTGCAGGACCTGAGCAAATCAGTTCGCGGAAAGGTGAAACAGTACGAGCGGATCGTTGCCATCCTCTGGCATTGCTATCTGGTTTCGGACGGTGGAACGCAACTTGAAGTGGCCGAGATGCTTGGTGTCTCAGACTCACTGGTTTCGGACTACCGAAAAAGGATCGAATCTTTGCTGCAGAATCTCTCGTTCAGCGGTGTTAACGAAGCGCGGCAGTTTGAAAAAGCACTCAAACGGAGGGTTCGCGAAATGGTTGAAGAACAGGTCGAGGTCGGTGCCTAAGCCTGGCTGCCGTTGTAACGTTTCGCCAGAAATTCAGCAAAACGCGGGTCATCGCGTAGAGCGTCAAGACTGTGGTCTTTTTCAAAGTGGGGCCAATTCTCGTTTCCGAGCCTAACTGCTTTATTCAGCCATTTGAAGGCGAGGTCCTTTTCGCCAAGGATCGAATACGTTGAAGCAACCCAGTACGCCATGTCATGGTCGGCTCGTGAAATAGCAAGCGCGTCATCGGTAAGCTGCGCGAGAGCATCCTCTCTGCGCCCCGCCCCGGCCAGGTAGACCGCATACAAGGGACGGATCCCATCCATTCGCGGGTTTTCTTCGAGGACCTTGGACATCAACTCAATTGCCTGCTCCACGTCACCGCGATAGAAGTAAACGCCCGATCGAAAGATCTTGAGCATCGGATGATCGGGCTCAACCTTCTCACCCTTTTCGATCTCTGCGATCGCGTTGTCGTATTCTCGTTTGTAGATGTAGATGCGGGCACGATTGTATGCCGAGACCGCACGGGCTGCTGGATCAAGACGAGAGAGTTTGTCAAATGCTTTAAGAGATTCGTCGTAGTTCCCGTCGAGCCGGTTGATCACACCTTTTACGAAATACAAAACGGCGTCATTAGGAAACTGTTTCTCGAGCAATTCGATCTCCGCTCGCGCCTTTTTCTTTTCGCCGCGAGCCATGTAGATCATTACCATCAGCATACGGGCCTCGACGACGTTCGGATCGTAGAAGAATGCCTTTGTGAACGCATTTTCCGCGTGGGTGTAATCCTCCGGCTCGCCGACGCCCTTAAAGACACGGTTCGCGTAACACGCCCCCAGGCCGCTGTATGCCAGGGCAAAATGCGGGTCCAGCTCGACTGCCTTTTTAAAATTAACAATGGCCGCGTCGCAGTCTTCTGCATCTAGGGTTCGAAAAATAAAACGGCCGAAATTATCGCGGCCGCGGAGATATTCTTCCCACGCTTCGGGGTTGTCGGTCATACGGCGGCCGAGCTTTTCCTGCTCGTTGTCAGATAGTTCAAGCCGAAGGCCTTCAAGGATCCGCTGGGCTATGCCGTCCTGCAGCGACAGGATGTCGCTTCCTTCCGCATCGATGCGGTCGCTCCAAAGAATGTCGCCGCTGATCACATCGAGGAGCTGGGCCGTAACGCGTATCTTTTCGCCGCCTCGCAGGAAACCGGCCGACAGCACCGCGTGAACGCGCAGTTCCTTCCCGGCTTCGCGCGGATCGACGTCATTTCCCTGATACTTTGCGATCACCGAGCTAGGGCGCACGATTAGCGAACGGAGTTGGGCGAGCTCTGTGATGACAGCGTCCGCGAGTGCGAATTCGAGGAAGTTGGAGTTGTCCTCCTGGCCGAGATTTTTGAACGGCAATATCGCGACACTCTTTTTCTCAGTCCCCATCGAAGTGGCTGTAACGCTGAGTTCCGGGCTAAAAGATGGTGGATTTGAACCCGAAGCAAACGACCCGGAAGACGTTTCCGGACCCGATTTGCCAGTGAACCAGTTCAGAGCACGTTTGAAAACACTGCCTTCGACATGACCCGGTTGAAATGTATCGCCGGGCATAAGTTGGGCTCCGGCAAGCTCTTGAAGTACGCCTCGAAGATCGTCACGCATTTGGGAGATCTTTTGGTATCGGTCTTTTGGATCTTTCGCCAGCGCCTTATCGATGATCTGCTGAAGTTTCGGCGGAATGGGGTCGTGCCGCATCTCCGCGAGCGGCTTCGGCGTGCCATAGAGCACCTGATGGCGGACGTCGATCACGGTTTTTCCCTGAAAAGCCCAAATGCCAGTCGACATTTCGTAGAGGAGAACGCCGGTCGAGAAAATGTCGGAGCGAGCGTCGGCGCGCTCGCCCTTTGCCTGTTCAGGGGCTGCATAGGTCGCTGTGCCGTACGGAATGCCCAACTCGGTGATCTGTGTACGGTCAACCCCAAGGTTCGCTTCGGCCTGCTCATCTTCGAGCAGTTTCGCAAGCCCAAAATCGAGGATCTTTGCCTGGCCGGCATCCGTGACCATCACATTGCCGGCCTTGATGTCGCGGTGGATGATGTTCTTTGAATGTGCGTAGGCGAGGGCGTCGGTTACCTGAATGCCGATCGAAAGCGCGCTTTTGAGTTGAAGCGGGCGGCCGCTGACGAGTTGGCGGACATTCTTCCCATCCACCCACTGCATTGCGATGTAGTAAAGGCCGTTGGCCTCGTTAAAGTCGTAAATGGTGCAGATATTCGGGTGATCGAGTTGCGAGCAAAGCTGTGCTTCGCGCTCGAAGCGTTTGAAGTTGGCAGTTTTTGACGTGAGTTCCGGCGGGAGGATCTTTATGACGGCTGTGCGGTTAAGTTTTGTATCGAGAGCCTTATAAACCGTTCCCTGTCCGCCTGAACCGATCTTGTCCGTTATCTTGTATTGGTTGATCTTAGAGCCGATCATGCCGATCTTGGATTGCGGAAGTTGGATTTCGGATTGCTGAAATTTTCCGCAAGCCGTGAAACAAACAAGTGCCTAGTCTATGCCTACAAATCCAAAATCCAAAATCAGAAATCGAAAATTAAGGAGTCGCCAACCTGGCGACTCATAGAGGGACGATCGTTCAGCCGCGGGGCGGATCGCCCCAGCCTGATTGAACAAACTTTCCATTTTCCACAATGGCGGGCACGGTCGGGTCACCGCCGGAGAATTCGAGCATCTCCCGCTGACGCTCACGATCGTACATGGCGTCGTATTCGACGAACTTGATGTTATGTGAGTTGTAGTGGTCACGCGCCTGCTGGCAATAAGGGCAGTTGGGCTTTGTGTACATTATGATGGACATTGCGATGATCTCCCCTGTATAAAATAGTTTATCGAACTCCTTTGCAAGTTCAAAGAGAATTGCTTCCACTCGCCAACAAATGACCGAACCCGAAATATTTGAGCCATACGAGAAGCTGATCGATATCACCGTATATGGGAAACGGCAGCGTGTACCCGAAAACAACACGATCCTACGATGCCTGCAGTTTATTGAGATGGAAGCCGTCTCGGGCAGCGAGCTGTGCTGGAATGGCGATTGTATGGATTGTCAGGTTTGGATAAAGAACGGTGAAAAGGAGCGATCCGTGATGGCCTGTCGCACAAACGCCGAAGACGGAATGGAGATCATTAGGTTGAGTAAAACGATCCGGTTTAAGTGACGTCGGAAAGCCGGTCCTGTCGGAACGCAGGCCTATAGTTCGCGTTCCGACATGAGTTAATACTTCGGCACCGTGGGGTCGACCTCGTTTGACCAAGCGGTTATTCCGCCTTTTAGATTTTTGAGGCTGCCGGTAAAGCCACGTTGGGTCAGAAATTCGACAGCGCGGGCGCTGCGGATGCCGGTTTTGCAGTGAATCACGATCTCTCGGGTCGGGTTGAGTTCGTT
>DATFEW010000242.1:0-2968 GCA_035250805.1 Pyrinomonadaceae bacterium | reverse complement strand
ACCTTTCCCTTCATCAAATTCGGCACACTTTGCCGGAAAAACCAGACGCAAAATTTGTTCCAACGTTTAAAACGTTCAACAGCCGCGAAATACCGCAATTTCCAAGGCTTCGCGATGCCTGACGATTGCCGATCCGGCGTGGGGAGCGGAAATCTTTAGAATTTCGCATTTGCATCCGAGAAATTGGAGAAGTCGGGTCTAAGAAACAAAAAACCGGGCTGTGACCCGGCTCTTAAGACTCAATCGACATTAAGTGTCAAAATCTGACCAGAATGCCGCCGCGTATCGCTTTTCCACCGGAGTTCATTCGCAGCGACCCTTCATCGCTAAAGACGCCGTTTCTAAAATCAAACAGATTTCTAGCATCTATAATCGCCTCGGCATGGAACGGCAGGCCCCATGTGGGGATCTGTTGAGTGACCAATACACTAAGTCCCGGATCGTAGATCGTTAGTCTGCCCTGGAAAGGATCGATCGCGAAGACGGTAGCCTCCGGCGACAATCTAAATATGGTCTTTACGTTCGTGCCGGTCTTTAGATCCGCCTCGAGCTGCCCGAAAACAGTTTGGAAAAACGCGTTTTCGAATAGCTTGTCAGGTTGCGAGATCGGACTTCCAGAGAGTCGCTGTCCCTGACCGAAGCTGTACCCGGCGGTCGCGGTCAGCCTGCCGCTGAGCCGTCTGGAATAGACCAGCCGAAGTCCTCGCGACGAACCCTGCTGGTTCCCCACAAACTCCGCGAAGTCTCCGCCCTCCGAGTCGAACGGTGTAAACGCAAAACCGACACCGCGACCAAAAACGGTATCCGCGAAAGCATTTGCTTCTATCGAGGAAGCGTTGTCCAGAACACGCTCTATGCCAAATTCAAATCGGCTCGCCCGGTTCATCCGCGGCTTGCCGTTCTCAAGTACCAGGTCTTCGACCGAAACCGGTTCACGAAAAACGATCTGGGCATCTTCAAGCTCGATCGCCCTTGACCAGCTCCGTTCCTCAGTTTGCGAAGTGTAAGCGGTTCGAAATCGCGTCTTGGGATCGACGTCAAATTGAAAACCTAGCCGCGGGCTGAGAGAAAAGTCGTTCCCGGCACCGGTAAATCGGGAAAAATCGAAGCCGTAGACGAGGATGATGCCATCTTTGATCTTCCATTCGTCCGTGGCCTGGATGGAGAGCTGGCCGAGCGTCCGCTCCTCATCGTCCTGGATCATCGTGCCCAGCTTTCCAAAAGATGATTTGAGGCGGACCTGATGATCTTCTACGGGTTTGAACCTGAGTTCCGTATCGATTCGCTGAGGCGCCGCATTCCCGATCCCGGTTTGGACTGCCAGTACAATGTCCGCGTTTTCCTTGAGCGGGATCAACGTCGCGAAGTTTATGCCAGTGAAATTTCCGCGATCTGAAGATGAGAAGTACGTCGCCGCCACACCATGGATCCTTTTGCCATCCGCCGGTTCCTCGCGCTCCGGCACAGTAGCCGTTTCTTCAACGACCGGGCCGCCGCCTTCATTGTTTTGATAGATCGATCGGCTTGTGGCAGCAGAACGAACAGACCACTTCGGATTGTTGCGGTCAACACGTTTTTCAGGAAGGGTATTTCCGCTGCCGGCGCGCTCGAGCTTGAAACCATATTCAAGCTGGGCAGAGCGTGCCACCTCAACATCGTTGACCGATACGGGATTAAAGCCCTGCGCAACCGCAAGCACTTTGTAACGTCCGGGAATAACTTTTGCGAGGAATCGGCCGTCGGCCGCAGAGGTGACCTGCTTAAGAAGCTTCGATGTTCCAGCGCGAAAGATCGCCACTGTGGCGTCGGCGATCGGGTTGCCGCCCTGATCACGAACAAACCCGCGAATTATTCCGAGAGCATTAGCATTGCCGGCAGGCGGAAGACTAGGTGCAGCGCTGATCTGCAACGCCGGACACACGACAAAGGCCGCGATAATAAGAAATGTCGGAATGTTATGTTTCGCGAAATTTTTCATTCAGCAAACACAAACACCGAACGGCGTGTTCCGTTTACGAAACTCCGTGCGGTTCGATGGTTATGCGAATACAGCTCAGAAAAGCTGTTCCGAGCGACTTTAATATTCTCTTAGCAAAAATCAATCGTGTCAAGCGTTTTAAGACACATCAGCTTAGCACGTGGGATGCGCGTACCTTGACAAAGTTTGCCCCGAGGCTAGAATTGATTCTTGCCCGAGAACGCAGAAAATCTTGGGAAAAGCGAGTTCGGAGACGTGGCTGAGTGGCTGAAAGCGGCGGTTTGCTAAACCGTTGTACTCCAAAAGGGTACCACAGGTTCGAATCCTGTCGTCTCCGCCATAAATAATGGAGCTATCAAATCATCGGTTTGATAGCTTTTAGTTTTTTTGCCTCCAGCAACCGAATGTATGCAATAGCCACATGCTGATTCAGCAGCTGTAGCAGGCACACTCGCTACCGCTCGTATTTCTGCCTATAATCTTGCTTTATGTCAGTTAGAGTAAGATTCGCGCCTTCGCCCACAGGTTATCTCCACATCGGTTCTGCCCGCACGGCGCTTTTCAATTATCTTTACGCACGGAACACCGGCGGCAAATTTCTTCTGCGAATCGAAGACACCGATCTCGCACGTTCGACGGACGAATCGACTCGTTCGATCCTGGAAGGGCTTGCATGGCTCGGTCTCGAGCCAGATGGGAAGATCGTTTTCCAATCCGATAATGCCGATAAGCATCGGGCCGCTGCGTTCAAGCTCCTCGATGAAGGAAAGGCCTATCGCGATTTCACGACGAAGGAAGCTCCGACCGAGGCGAATGTGAAGGACGCCATAAAGAATCGGGCTCGCGCCGCCGGTGGCGATAAAAACATGCGGGACAATCCGTATCGTGATCTTTCTACTGAGGAAAGCCAAGCGCGGGCCAATGCGAGCGAACCATTTGCTATTCGCCTAAAGGTTCCAGAGACAGGCAAAACCTCATTCGAAGACGGTG
>DATFEW010000240.1:0-2719 GCA_035250805.1 Pyrinomonadaceae bacterium | reverse complement strand
AACCGGTGTGGATTCTGTCGCGGTGTCGTCGCAGCCGATAGGGAGCCCATAGACCCTAAGTGTCGCGACAATATTGTCGCCCAGATCGTCACGTGTGGCCCGCACGCTGATCTCGGGCATTCCTTGACCTGTAACGAGTTGGCCGCCCTTAAGTGTCCACATGAGTCTCGCTTCCTTGGGAAGGCCAGAAAGAGCGGCTTTAAACGAAACCACTTGATCCAATACCACCACACCGCCATAACCGACAACGGAAATCTTTGGACAGTTCTCCGGTTGCCTCTCTTGCCCCAGGACAAGATCACAAACGAAAGCAAGCACCAGCCCGATCAGCGAAAGTCTGAGCATTGCCATCAATATACATCAGATTTACTTCGGGCAAGAATACTTTGCGGACTTTGCGTCTTTGCGTGACACAGATTTTCTCACGCAAAGGCGCAAAGGACGCAAAGAAATCAGAGCAAGAAAAACGGGCCCGGAGGCCCGTCGACCAAGTTCAATATTATTCGGTTACTTCCGGATGGCCTTGATCTTCTTGACACCGGCATCGATCTCGTCCTGAAGGCTAGGAAGGATCTCGACAGCTCGTTTAAGGTCAATCTCCGCCTCGGCATCCTTTCGCTGCATTAGCAGGGCAAAGCCTCGGAGCATGTAACCGTTTGGCACCCTGCCATCCAGTTCGATCGCTTTTGTAAGGTCCTTGATGGCCCCTTCAAAATCGAACTGCGTGTACCGAAGCCGTCCTCGGCCCAGATATGCACCGTCGAACTTCGGGTCCATGGTTAGCGCCTGTTCATAATCGGCGAGCGCCCCGGCTAGATCACCTGTCGAGTGCTTCGCGTCCCCGCGGCGATAAAGTACTTCGACGTTTTTTGGCGCGATCACCGCCGTCGCGTCGAACTGAGCCAATGCATTCTTCATCTCGCCTTTCTCAAATAACGCGATACCGATGCCGAGATGCGCCTTCACGAGTCTTGGATCCAGTTTGATCGCTTTGCGATATTCGGTTATCGCACGGTCGTAGTCTTTCCTGATCAGCCACACGCCACCGCGGCACGAGTAGCCTTCGGCTAGGCCGGGTGAAACGCGAAGCGCCTTTTCATAGTCGTCCATCGCATGATCGATCTGTCCCATGAAATAGTATGTGTTGCCACGGTTTATGTAGGCGGCGGCCGTCCGCGGATCGACGACCCGCACGTTCCCGCGCTGCGCCGCCTCCTCCGCGGTTTCGGCGAAATTGCGCCGCTTTCCGGTGCTCACCGACTTAAAGCCGGCTGTAAGCTCGATGGCCCGTGTGAAATCCTCGATCGCAGCGGCGTAGTTTCCGCTTTCGTGCGAACGCAGTCCGCGCGCGAGCAGGTCGTCCACCTTCTCCGGGTTTTGTCCGTAAACACACAACGAGAGACACAGGATAGCTAACGAAATAATACTTTTCGGCATGACCACTCCTTCGGGCACTACGGTCCGGTGTGTAAAGATCGAAATATGAGGCAGCTAAACCAATAACACCTGCTGGAACGCTTTTGTGGCAAAAAAGTTTCCGACAACCCTAATAAAGTCAATTAGTTAGACGATATTTTGGATTTCCTGCAAATAAGTAGACGAATGGCTAATGGGCGTGACGAACGCACAAAAAAAACGGGCCCGAAGGTCCGTTCAGATACTTTTGCGATCTTGCTTTATTTTCGGATCGTCTTGATCCGCGTGACGCTTGCATCTAGATCCGCCCGGAGGCTCGGCAAGATCTCAAGCGCCCTTTTCAGATCCAGTTCCGCCTCGGCGTCATTTCCCTGCATCATCTGAGCGAGGCCGCGAAAGGCAAAACTTTCCGGACCTCGTGGATCGAGCTCGATCGCGCGGGTCAGATGCTTGACCGCCCCGTCGAAGTCGTATTGCATAAATCGCAGTTGCCCCAGTCCCAGGTGCGTGCCGGCTTCATTAGGATCTAACTTCAAAGCAACTTGATAGTCCGCAGACGCGCCGTGAAAGTCGCCGGTTTTTCGCTTTCCGTCGCCGCGCCGGTAAAAAGCTTCCGCACTGTTCGGAAAGAGCGTCACCGCCGCATCAAATTCGTCGAATGCATTTTTCGTTTCACCTTTTTCAAGCAATGCGATCGCGAGGCCGATCCGCGCCTTCGCCAGGTCCGGCGCGAGTTTGACCGCCCGTCGGTAATCGCTTATTGCCCGGCCGTGATCTTGCTTTAGGAGCCATATGCCGCCGCGGCACGCGAAACCTTCGGCCAGGCCGGGGTCGATACGAACGGCATTTTCATAATCGTCGAGCGCGTTATCGATCCTCCCCAGAACAAAAAACACGTTGCCGCGATTAACATAAGCGACCGCCGTTCTCGGATCTATCACCTGAATGCGTTGGCGCTCGGCCGTGTCCTCCGGCGTTTTCGAAAGATCACGCTTCTTTGAACCACGCGTCGTTTTCAGCGCGGACGTCATTTCGATAACCAGCGAGAAATCCTCTATCGCGCTGGCTAGGTTTCCACTCGCGCGGGTACGAAGGCCGCGTTCGAGAAGCTCGTTGATCTCCTCGGACGTCTGAGCATACAAACTGAACGGTAGAAATAGGATCGCTAACGAAACGATACTTTTCGTCATAGTCAGAATGTCTAAAATTGGTCTGAACTGCTTTGAACGCTATTAAGTATCCGATTTTCTGGATTTAGTGCAAATATCGAAACACGATATGAGAAATCCCAACAAGTGATGGC
>DATFEW010000233.1:0-14835 GCA_035250805.1 Pyrinomonadaceae bacterium | reverse complement strand
CGACCCGATATGGCCGAGGGCGGTGGTCCTGATACCGCGAAGCTCGATGAGGCGATCGACGCCGCCTACAAAGTAATTGAAACTTTTGTCACCGAGTGAATCTGCTCGGATCTTGGAACATGAGTGCAGTGATCAAGGCAGAATCCGGGATTAGTGAACTAGTCTCGACAAATCCCGCGACGGGCGAAGAGATCGGGCGATTGCGGATTACGTCGCCGGAAGAGGTACGTGAGTCCGTTGAACGTGCGCGTGCAGCTTTCCTTAAGTGGAAGGTCACGCCGTTTGCCGAACGGCGAGGACTTGTTATGAAGACCCGCGAAGTCATCCTTTCTGAAATGGATGAGATCGCTCACCTGATATCGGATGAATCGGGTAAACCATTCGGCGAAGCGATCGCAATGGAGATCGCTCCCGTGCTCGACCTAATGCAGTACTTCGCACGCAATGCGGCAAAAATGCTGCGGCCAACCCGAGTAAGCATAGGGCTTTACGGATTGTTGGGTCGTTCATCGAAGCTCGTCTATCACCCGCTAGGCGTTATTGGCGTAATACCGGCATGGAATTATCCCTTCTCGATCCCGCTTGGTGAGACGGTGATGGCGTTGTTGGCCGGGAATGCGGTAGTAATTAAACCCTCCGAATTGACGCCGTTGGTCGGGCTCAAGATCGGGGAAATATTTGAAAAGGCCGCGGCACCGAAAGATTTGATTCAGATCGTAACCGGCGGCGGCGAAACCGGAGCAGCGCTCGTCGAAGCTGCGCCGGACAAGATAATGTTTACAGGTTCGGTCGCCACGGGAAAGAGAATACTTGCGGCGGCGGCGAAGAATATGACGCCGGTCGTGCTCGAGCTCGGTGGAAAAGACCCGATGGTCGTGTTTGAGGACGCGAATCTCGAACTTGCCTCCGGTGCCGCCGTTTGGGGAGCGTTCTGCAATGCGGGCCAATCGTGTTCATCCGTTGAACGGCTGTATGTTCACGAGAGTATTGCAGAAGAATTGACCCGTAAGATCGTCGAAAAAACGCGCGAATTAAAGCAGGGGCCGGGCGACCGGGAAGATGTTTCGATCGGGCCGATGTCGTCTGAACGCCAGATACGGATCGTCGAAGACCACGTAAACGATTTTCGCGAAAGCGGAGCGAAGATCGAGATCGGCGGCCGACGGAACGCGGACGTCCTCGTCCGCAATGAGGGCGAAGCCCGGACGGGCTTTCCGTTGTTCTTCGAGCCCACCGTTATTTCCGGTGCTACGAACGACATGCGTGCGATGCAAGAGGAAACGTTCGGCCCGACGCTCCCTATCGCGACATTCAAAACTGAAGAGGAAGCGATCCAACTGGCAAATGATTCTGAGTTTGGCCTGACCGCGAGCGTTTGGACGCGCGATCGCGCACGCGGTCGACGCGTTGCCGAACGAATTGAAGCGGGATCCGTCTGCATCAACGAAGTTCTTTATACCCACGGTATCGGGCAGACGCCCTGGGGCGGTTTCAAAAACTCCGGCCGCGGACGCACGCACGGCCGCGAAGGCCTAATGGAGCTCGTGCAAACGCAGCATATACACACCAATCATCTCGTACTTTTACCCGACGCGTGGTGGATGCCGTATTCTGCAAACGCCGTCAAAACCTTTCGCGGGTTTGCTACCAAGTTCGCTTCAGGCTCTCTGGTCAAAACCGCCGGGTTGGTGCCGCAGCTGATTAATAGGTTCAGAGAATTGCTTCGCAAGCCGAAAAGATGAATTCGGGATCCAAAAGGATCGCCGGGGGCAAACTGTAACCTGTCTAAACTGTACGGTTCGTTGAGGAAAGTTCGATCTGTTCTGGAGGGGACGCCATTTCCGGACGGTAAGTTTTTATCCAGAGGATATGAGTCGTAACGCCGACGGCGACAGCAAGAAGCAACAGGGTTGCCCAAAATGCGGTGGAAAGCAGCCAAATGCTAAGGCCGATCGAAGCCCACAAGAAGACAAGAGTAGTGACCTTTTGCCTCATCGAGATCCCACGCCCCGACTTATAGTTTTTTACGTAGCCGCCGGTCAGGCGATTATTGAGGAGCCAGTTGTGAAAGCGTTCCGAGCTCCTTGAGTAACAATATGCTGCAAGAAGCAAAAAAACCGTGGTCGGAAGCAGCGGCAGGAAGATCCCGAGTACGCCAAGCGCTACGAAAACCGTGCCTGTAAATATAAGAACTATCTTCCGAATGTCCATAACACCTGCATTCGCAGTATATCAATTTTTGGTGCGATAGAATATTCAGCATATGGATCGTGATATTGTTGCCGCGCGTTTCCGCGCGTTGTAGATCTGATCAAGCCTGGTTGGAGGCCATACTCGAAATCGGAGTTCAATACCTAGACTATTTAGTGCTTTACATCCACGACGAGTCGAACCGGATTCATAAGCGTCAGAACGCGAAATTGCTTTCGGGCGGGTAGGCCAAGGATGTAGATCACTTGTCCTTCGTGGTCGTAAATACGTTTTGTTTCCCTAACGGAGCTCAAACGAGCGAGCGTCTCGGTGACGGTGATGCGGCCGGTCTCGAGATCGTGGGCTCGGGCCGAGGTAAAGACGGCTTCGATGAATGCATTCCCATTCACCTTAACTACGCTATCCGATTCACCGAGGTGGAACGGCGGCCTGGCGAAGCGTACCGTGCTTTTGGGAAGCGTTTTCCCGTCGAATTCGAAAACGACGCGGTCGTAACCACGGTGTTTTGCGACCCGCACCTTTTGCAGATTACCGCCGTTCGTTTCCGGACCAGACACCAGCAACTCGATCGCCGCCGTGCCCCACCCGCGTGAGGACTGAGCCTGGACACCGGTCACAGCGAACGCCAACACGGCGATCGTTGTTAGTACCGGCAGCTTTCCACGCATAATTGAGATCTTTCGGAATAAGTATAGTGATAAGTGATAGCGAAGATAAACCCGTCTTCAGTTATCACCTATCACTTTATCCTATTTCGGAAACATCCATGTTCATCAAAACAGAAGAACTAAGGCTTGATCTCGTAATCCGGCCAGCAGGAGGTCGGGTTCATATAGAGCTCAAGCAGTTCCATCGCAGCCCGATTTGAACCGACCGTAGCCGCCGAGATACCTGCAAAATCAGGATTAAGGATCTTAGCGATCTGGTCACGAACGCTCTCGAGGTGCACGCGAGTGTTGCGGTCTGTCGCCCTTGCAAGTGCAGCCCCGGCCGCAGCACTGATTGCACGAAGCTCAGAACGATAAAACCCGCGCTCGTCACCGCTTGTAACAAATAGTGCTCCGAATCCCGGAGGCAGCCCTTGCGGCGGTGCCTGCGGTGGAGCGTTGAGCTTGTTGTTCGCGATATCGAGATACGCGCGCTGCAGATTTCGCCGATATGCATCGATCGTAACCTTTGGTGCATTCAATTCACCCCAAACGCCGTTGCGGACATCTCCGAGGAATTCGGCCGGTTGATATGCTGCATCGCCATCGATCGCCTGCTGTTCGATCAATCGTGCAAAACGCGCGCTCGACAGCAAATTATTAAGCGTGCTGTTCTGCGCATTGCGAACGCGGTTAAGAGCTCCTATTGGTTCGATCCGTCTGAGAATATCTTTGTCCACCGCCCACATCGGCGTCGCAAATGCATTCGCATTGAGATATCCAACGGCCTCTTTTTGACGAGCTTTAGGAATTATCGTAAAGCGCACCCCGTTCTGCCCGATGTGTTTTTGCTGGGAGTTGAACCCACCCACGATCGCCGCAACGTGGTTATTCTCGAGCGTCCACTGTCCAAGCATACGCCCGTACAATTCTGTCAGGTCGCTGTACGGCTCCCCTTTTTCGTTTGTGGTCGCGGGCACGAGAAGCTTTGCGATTCGCTTCAGATTCAACAGGCCAAGCGTCGAGGACTTCACCGCGTCCGAATCGCCCACCGCTTCCGTAAGCTCGCCCGGATCGCTCCCTGCTGAACCATTTGTCGAAAACCGGAACCACGGGGTCTCATCCTGGCTGCGTGCCCATTGGTCAAGCGTTGCACGCTCATCATCCGGCGTTTTAGCACCAGGGATCGGCTTGTAGCCCCACATCGTCGCCCAGTCATCGTACGGCCCGATCTGCGGCACAAGGTCGGCAGGGTCGATGCCGTCCTCGGGTTGCGCGACATAGTTAAATCGCGAATAGTCCATCAGCGTCGGAGTGTGGCCCATCTTCTTGACCCATTCCTTGTCCCGTACCTTTTCGTGCGGATAGGTCGAACTTGCCTTCATGTTGTGTTGGAAGCCAAGCGTGTGGCCGACCTCGTGGGCCGCGACATACTCGATCAGCGTTCCCATAAGATCATCCGGCATCGGAAGCCGGTGAACACGCGGATCGACCGCACCTGCCTGCAGGAAATACCACGAACGCTGCAGGTTCATGATGTTGTGGTAGAACTGGATGTCCGATTCGAGGATCTCGCCTGTACGCGGATCATTGACGTGCGGCCCCGAGGCATTCTCGATAGTTGAAGGCAGCCAGCGAATGACGGAATAGCGCGCGTCCTCAGGGCTGAAATCGGGATCTTGCTGTTTGGTCGGTTGCCGCTTGGCGATGATCGCATTCTTGAATCCTGCGACTTCGAACGCCTTCTGCCACTTCTCGACGCCCTTGATCATATAGGGAACCCACTTCGCGGGTGTGGCGGAATCGATGTAATAAACTATCGGCTTCACCGGTTCAGATAACTCGGCAGTCGGATCCTTCTTCTCAAGCCGCCACCGTGTGATGTATCTACGCTGCTGGGCACGATGTTCGTTGCGGCCGTAGTCCATATTGTTGATCGAGAAATAGCCGACACGCTCATCAAATAACCGTGGCATCATCGGGTTCTCCGGCAGCTTTACCATACTGTGATGGAGGGTAACGGTGGCGCTGCCCGGGTTCATTCCCTGCTGCTGACCCTGGCCCCCCGGTCCCTGGCCGCCGCCGGCTCCGGCGGGCGTCGGATTGCGAACATAGGTTTGGCTCGCCTCGGCTTCGATGTTCGTTGGGTACGGGGAGATCCGTTCGATAAACGAACGCGTCGCATCCATGGTGGTCGCGCTCAATCGTTGGCGAGCGCTGAACTCGAAAACATCTGTCGTGAACAGACGACCGACGTCTATCACGACCGTTTCGTTGTTGGGCCCATAGGCAGCAACATTGAACGACATCAGGATGGTGTCGTTATTTGACGCGGCTACAGCCTGAGCTATGGGCAGCTTTGGATCGGCAACCACGCTGTAGTTAACATTTCGCAGGTAGATCTTATTGTTATCACCTTGCTCCCAACGCACGACGCGGCGACCGAGCGCCTGGCCGCCGTAGCCGACACCTAGCGTCGTTCGGGCGATCTGCGTTACCCATAGGTATTCTTTGCCGAGTTCGCTCTTCGGTATCTCGTAAAAGAACTTGTCCTTTACCTGATGGACCGAAAATAAACCCTTTTTCGTTTTGGCATCTTTCGTGATCACCCGGTCATACGGTTGCGGGTCCTGCGACGCCGCGCCCGGCGGACGCGGCGGTCCCGTAGGCGACGCCTCAGGCGTCGGATCCTGTGCCATTATAGAAAACGCTGTGAGCAAAAGGCTGAAGATCAATGCAAACGACTTTTTCATCTGTCCATTTCTCCTAATTCCGGGCGATTTGAGGAAAGACCTTCGACTCTTCGAAGGTCTAACAATTCGAACCAAATTCAAAATATTGTTCAAATAGGGCGGAGTATTTTATATCACCCTTCGATTTCCAATGCAAAGGAATCAAATGGCGAATTCGGCTATGACGGGCGCATGGTCGCTGGGGTGTTCAAGGGTTCGCGGTTTTTTGTCGATCCAACAATCGGTACAGAGGTCGGCAAGCGGCGGCGACGCCCAGAGGTGATCAAGACGCAGACCTTTGTCCATCTCGACAGAGTGAAGAAAATGGTCCCACCACGTAAATTCCTTTGCATCCTCGTTGATCTGGCGAAAGAGGTCGACAAACCCCCATTTTTTCAGGTCCTGGATGGCGTCGCGCTCAGCTTTTGTAAAATGCAGCTTGTTCCTCCACACCGAGATCTTCCAAACATCGAGCTCGTGCGGAGCAACGTTTAGATCGCCGCAAAGCAGGACGTTTTCCTTGCGTTTGAACTGAGTGTCGAAGTAATTCCTGAGTCGTTTTATCCACGCAAGTTTATGCCTGTATTTTTCGGTCCCCAAACGGGTCCCGTGCGGCGCATATACGTTCACGAGGCGAATACCATTGATCGTCCCCGCGATAAGACGTTTTTGTGCACTGGACCCATCGTCCGGGAGATTTCTTTGAACATTCTCTATGGGGAAGACCGACAGAATAGCAACGCCGTTGTAAGTGCGCTCTCCGAACAAAGCCTGATGCTCGTAGCCGAGAGCCCTCAGCTTTTGAATTGGAAACTTATCATCGGGACATTTAGTCTCCTGTAGACAGAGCACATCCGGTTGATTTCGCTCGCACCAGTTGTAAACATGCTGAACGCGGGACTTGATCGAGTTTATATTCCAGGTAGCGATCTTCACTTTCTCAGATTATAAGTGAGCCGCCCGCGTCAGCTGAGACTGATCTGCCAAATTCATCCTCAGCGGACGAGACTATCCAGACTGCGCACATCAAGACCGGCGTCGCGATAATACTGCCGACTAAATTCAAGCACAGTGAATCCATCCTCGTATGCAGCTACCCCTCCGTCAACGGGCTTGTCAAGATAAATAAGGCCGCCCTCGACCGCGAAAAAAATGATCGCAGGTTCTGGCGAGTCCTCCGTGATGACAAGGGTGTGACACTCGCCCGCTGGCTCATAGATGAAAGTTCCGGGGTTTGCGATCCAATCGTGCTCTAGGTATCGCCAATGGCCACGCATTGTGTAACCACGAACGGTACCCACGTGGTAATGACTGCCGAGTTTCGCGCCAGGCAGGCCTTTCAGGATCACAGTGAATCCGCCGGACGTGACATTAAAGCAGCATGGCTGGAACCAAACGCCCTCTGCATAAGGCACCCAAAGACGGTCATCATCGAGGTTGATGTTGGCTATGAAATGTCCTCGGCTTCTTTGTTCCGGTTTAAGGCCGTCCGTGAAACTATTGAATGCAGTGATGGGCATATGTTCTCCTCTGGCTCCGTTCGCTTAGCTACGCGAATGGTGCCGATTCGCACGTCTAACTGAGCAATGTCTGGAATATACCTCTAATTCTCGGGGTGGAGATAAAAAACCTTACTGATAATCTTCCACTCGCCGTCGGTTTTGAGCAGCGTGAAAAAGTCCGTGAATCGGTGTCCGGTCCAATTGTCGAGTTCGACGCGAGCGGTCGCGACCGTGCCTTCGATGTCGATATTTGCGATCTCCGCTTTGAGACCAGCGGCGGGACCGTTGCCATCGTTCCAATCGAACAAACCTTGGATCGGGCCGCCAAAAAGGTCGTCGCCGATATATCCGTAAATCGTCGCGCCTTCGTGAAACGCCGGTTTCATGTCGTTGCCGCGGCCTGAAATTCCACCGTCAATATAGGTTTGGATCGTACGCGTGAGGGCCGCTTCTTCGCCAACCTGAATAGGTGAGTTACTTATTTATTGCTCCTCCTCGTTTTCTAAAGGTAGCCTAATGTAGATCAAACTGGCGAGGTTTGCAATCAGAGTTCGAATTCCGCAATGACCGGTGCGTGATCACTCGGTTTTTCGAGCGCTCGCGGGCCTTTATCGATCCAACAGCCTGTGCATTTTTCAGCCAGCGGAGGTGAGGTCCATATATGGTCGATCCGAAGGCCGTGATTCTTTTGCCAGGCCCCGGCACGATAATCCCACCAGGAAAACTCACGAGCTTCAGGATTTATCTTGCGAAACACGTCCACGAAACCCCACTGTTTTAGATGGTGGATCGCGGCGCGCTCGGGACGCGAAAAATGCAGGCGTCCTCGCCACGCACCTACATTCCAGACATCTGGCTCCTCAGGTGCGACGTTGAAATCACCACAGAGAAGGACGTTCTTGTTTACATCGCAAGTTTCGTCAAAGAGCCGGCGCAGCCGCTGCAGCCAGTCTAGTTTGAACGTAAATTTATCGCTCCAAAGCTCCGAGCCGTTGGGAATGTACGTGTTGACGATTCTGATACCGTTTATGGTTCCGGCAATTAGCCGTTTCGGAGCCGTGTCATCATCATCGAGGTAGTTTTTCTGTACCTCTTCGATCGGATATTTTGAAATTATCGCAACGCCGTTGTAAGACTTCTCCCCCATGAAGACAGCTTCGTAGCCGAGATTTACGAGATCGTCAAGGGGGAAGTTTTCATCGATGGTTTTCGTTTCCTGAAAGCAGACGACATCCAGTTCGTTCTTGTCGAGCCAGCCGAGCAGCTGAGGCATGCGAACGTTTATCGAATTTACATTCCAGGTCGCGATCTTCATTAGAACGATTTCATCACAGGTGTCATCGGCTAACAAAACGCTTCTTAACGTAACGAATGACCGCGTCCAACGCCGGGTCACGGCCGTGGGCGTAGTCGTCCCACGTTTGCTCAACCGGAACATCCGGCGCGACCGAATCGACGCCCATATCTTCGTAGTACGGACGATATTCGGGGCGGTCCCGTTTTGAATAGCTGTGGAAAGCATTCGTGTAATGGAGAGTAAGTTTTGAGTTGGGCATGAGAAGGTTTCCTCCCTCGGACCATATATCGAGTCCATCGCCGACCGGCTCACCGACGATGATCGCGTGTGCCCACTCTTTGAGCTGCACAACGTGCGTGATCCCGGCCGAAAAGGTCGCGCGTCCTGTAATAACAAAGACGGGAATCTCGCCGATCCGATCTGCGATCTTCTTTATCATTGGCTTGCCCACCGTCAGATCGCCGCCTGTATTGAAACGCAGATCTACTACAAAAGCTGCCGGTTTTTTCGCGGCGATCTCACTGATCAGCTTGTCACCAAATTCAGCTATCGGCTGCCCTCCGGCAGACTGGTGGGAACGGTTGTATTGGAAATACAGGAGACCCGAAGATGGGAGATATTCGAACCAATAGTTGTCTTTTGTGCGGCGAAGATAGTGCGGTGCCGTATCGAGTTTTAGTGTCGCAACGAATTCTGCATTTGCGTCTCGATTATCCGGAGCCAGGTCCCACCATCCTTCAACAGGGGCTGTGTTTTTGCGAAGCGGAAGGGCAACGAGCCTGACTTGACGTTCTCCGCCCGGGCACCGGAATGTAAAAGACGCCTCATCGGGCCTCGGTGTGATATGAGCGCCAAAAAGTATATCTGAACTCGTCAGCAGGTACGTGCTCAGATATCGGTGCCAGGACGCATTGCCAGCCATAATGTCGGCGACCCGACCTGCGGCCTTGTCAATAGGAACACCGCCTATCCGGACCACGCGACATCCCAGTAGGTCGGAATGATCTCTTGTCGCACGCACAACCCTAAGCTGCTCGTGGAACCACCAAACTCGGATCGGCAGCCGCTTTACTTCCGTGCGATTTCGGACAAGGTAAAGCCGCGTGTGAGCATTGCCGCCCAACGCAACTGCTCGCGCCAGGTCGATCATTATCTCCGGGTCCGTCTTCCGGGAAAGGGCGGACCTAAGTTTCGAGACCTGAGCGCGAACGAGTTGAAGGGTCGCCTCACTGTAGCTGCGGTCATATCGGAGGAAGCGTTCGACAGTTTCCAGATCCTGTTGCCACGCCTCAACCCGGTCGCGAGGTGACGGAAAGATCGGAAACGGTTCCAGCCAGAACGGATACGACCGGTTCGGTGTTTTCATCTCTCCGGTGATCTTCGATGTCTCGAACCGGCCTGTGAACTGAAACAGTCTGCCGCCAACGGTAATATTGAACCGAATGGTCGCATTGTCTGCAGCGAACTGCTCCATCTTCCATTCTGTAGTCCCCGTGGCATCGAGCCTGACGACCTGCTTATCGAGGTTTACATTCGCAACCAGCGGTCTTGCGGGATCGTTGATCACCCCTTCCCAGATACCGCTTGGCGCGGCCTCGACCGAACCAGCACCAAAGGCGATGCAGAACACTGCGAGCAAACATAGAGTTGCATGTCTCATATCGGTTTTGCGTCGGACTTGCTCTTTAGCTCCTGGGAGGGCGGGAGTTTCGGTCCCAAAAAACGCCATCATCAAACCCCTGAATAGAACAGTCTGAGTGGGCGAGGCGAAGTCGTTTTTGAGCGATCAAGCAGTATTTTTCGTCGGACTCAATAGCAATACACCCCCGACCCAGCTTTTGTGCTGCTACCGCAGCCGTCCCGCTCCCCGAGAACGGGTCGAGGATAAGGTCACCGGGGTTTGAGCTCGCGAGGATGATCTTCGCGAGAAGCTTCTCGGGTTTTTGAGTAGGATGATCGGTGTTCTCGGGCATCGACCAAAATGGCACGGTTATGTCCGTCCAGATGTTCGAAGGATGTGTGTCACGAAATTTGCCGTCCTTTGTTTCACTCCAGTCCTTCGGATGGCCGTTTTCCTTGTATGGGGCTATCACGCGGCGGCGTTGCTTCACGGCATCGAGATTGAAAGTAAACTTGTCTGACACCGTGAAGAACCAAATGTCCTCCGCGGCATTTTTCCAGTTTCGTTTCGCGCCGCGGCCTTTCTCGCGCTCCCAAGTGATGCGATTTTGCAGCTTAAAGTATTTCGAGCCTACCCGTTGGATCGCCGCGGCTGAACGCCAGTCACCGCAGATGTAAATGCTCGCCGTTGACTTCAATAGCGGAACGCATAGCGATATCCATGAATCGAGCCACGCTTCGTATTCGTCAAGGCTCGTCTTCGTGAACTTCTCCTTTCCGAAATCTTTGTTTAGGTTGTAAGGCGGGTCGCAGAATAAAAGGTCGAAAAGGTCGTTGCCGAAGGTCGGCAGTATTTTAAATGCATCGCCGCAGATAATGCGATTTCGCAGTGAACCGGCCTCTGGTATATCGGTCGATGACACCTTCGAGTTCTTCAATTCGATTGCCTCACCGGCGTTTAGCTCAAGCGTTCTGTTTCGCGGTGCTCGTGCTTTTTCGGAGTCTGATTTTGACATTGCGAAACTGGCAGAACTCTACCATAAGGCGGTCAATTTAAAAAGCTCTTGAGCCTCTTTGACCCTTAAAATACTGCGTGATAATGTTATATGTTTTGAGCATCGGACGCCGTTTGGTCCTGCACAGATTAGTTCATTTTAGTGATCATAAGTCTCATGCCCCAATACATGTGCGGGCGACTTTCGCATTCGGGCTATTGATACGAGTATGTTTGTTCTGGCTTTTGCCGAATCAATTCAGCTGTTTCCTGACGGGTCTCTCTTTGTTCATATTGCCTTCATCCTTTTGATGATCTGGATCCTCAACCGGACCTTTTTCCGGCCGATCAACGCAATTCTGAAGGCTCGTGAAAGGCACAAGGGCGGACGAGGGGGTGAAGCGGATGAGTTACGGCAGTTGGTTTCCAAAAAACAGAGTGAGTATGAGGCTGCGATGCTTGCGGCTCGCAATGAAAGTTACGAGCTTATCGAGCGCGAACGGGCAGAGGCAGTGGAGCGTCGCCAGAAAATGATCTCCGACGCGCGGGCAGACGCCGCGAAACGGCTGGCGGATGAAAGGGACCGCCTTCGTGACGAAGTCGCAGACGCGAAAGTAGAGATCGTCCGCGAAGCGAACCAGATGTCCGACAGGATCACGGCAAATATTCTTAATGGCTAGTATGTTGGCTTTGATATCAGGATTTATTTTTTTCCTTACTGAGAGCAGCGGCGGCAGTTCGTCTGAAGGTTGGTGGGAATCATTTCGTGAATTATGGGACACGTACGTCAACTATCCCGGGTTCGAGCTCTGGAAATTCATCAACCTCGCTATCTTTATCACGATCTTCGTATATCTTACGAAAAAGCCGTTGGGCGATGCGTTCAAAGCAAAGCGTGAGGTGATCCGAGCCGAGCTAATAAGGGCTGAAGAAGAGAAGGAGGCGGCGTTAGAGAAACTTACGTCGGTCGAGGCAAAGCTGGTTGGCATAGATCAGGAAAAGGATGCGATCATGAAGGCCGCGCGTGAAGAGATCGACATCGAGAAGAAACGGCTCGCGGCGCAGGCTGAATTCGAAGCAAAGAAACTTGCGGCCCAAGCCGACGGTGAGGTCACGCGGCTTGGACAAGTGGCGAGATTGCAGTTGAGACGTTTTGCCGTCGACGAGAGCCTTCGCATGGCGGAAGAGAAACTCCGCACACAGATCGATACGAAGATCGATGCGAAATTGGTCAAGGCGGGGATCGAATCGATCGGAGGGCTGAACTAATATGGGCAACGAAGCGGTCGCCCGCCGATATGCAACTGCACTAGCCGATGTCGTCGCCACGAATGGCCACGTCGATGCTGTTAAGGCCGAACTGAAGGAATGGGAAGTTTTGATCGCGGCGAATGCGGAGCTGCACGAGGTTTTTGGGAATCCTTCCATTCCGCACGCAAAAAAAGAGGGCGTACTTGACGCGCTGATCAAAAGATCGGGCTCGTCAAAAACCGTCTCAAATTTTTTGCGCGTTCTTTTACAGAACGGGCGCCTCGTCGACCTACCGGAGATAAACGAACGGTTCGACGTAGTACTCGAAGAGCGGAGCGGTGTCGTTTCCGGTGAGGTAATTTCCGCCCGCGAATTAGCCGATACTCAAAAAAGGGAACTTGAAAAGAACCTCGATAAGCTGACGGGCAAGAAAGTGAAACTCAATTTCGAGATCGATGAAGCGATTATCGGCGGCGTCGTAACGCGCATAGGGTCAACGGTTTACGACGGTTCCGTGCGAACACAATTAAAGAACTTAAAAGAACAATTATTGGAATCGTAAACCTAATCGAGCATTCTTGAATCGATTCACGAATTACGATTCTCGATTTACGCAAAAAACATGGAAGCAATAAAGGCAAACGAAATTAATGAGATCATCCGCGCACAGATCGAGGATTTCGATTCGAGCATGACGGTTGACGAGATCGGGACCGTGATAAAGGTCGGTGACGGTATCGCCGAAATACACGGTTTGGAAAAAGTGATGGCGGGCGAGTTGCTCGAATTCCCTTTTGGTGTTCGGGGCCTCGCGCTCAACCTTGAAGAAGACAAGGTCGGAACCGTGCTCTTCGGCGATTTCCAGAAGATCAGCGAAGGCGACGAAGCGAAGCGGACAAAACGCATCATGAGCGTCCCGGTCGGTGACGCGATGATCGGCCGCGTGTTGGATGCCCTCGGAAACGCGATCGATGGTAAAGGCGAGATCATCACGGACACCTTTTTTCCGGTCGAGCGTATCGCTCCCGGAATTGTCGATCGTCAGCCCGTAAAGGAACCGCTGCAAACAGGTTTGAAAGCTATTGACTCGATGGTTCCCATCGGACGCGGACAGCGTGAGTTGATCATCGGTGACCGGCAGACGGGTAAGACCGCGGTCGCGATCGACACGATCATCAACCAGAAAGGCAAGGACGTGATCTGCGTTTACGTCGCGATCGGGCAAAAGGCCTCGACCGTCGCACAAGTGGTGAAAAAGCTTGAGGATTTCGGCGCAATGGATTACACGATAGTCGTTTCGGCGACTGCTTCCGACCCGGCCGCAATGCAATTTCTTGCCCCGTATTCAGGCTGCGCGATCGGCGAGTACTTCCGCGACAACGGACGCCACGCTCTTACGATCTACGACGACCTTTCGAAACAGGCCGCGGCCTATCGTGAGATCTCCTTGCTTCTTCGTCGGCCGCCGGGTCGCGAAGCATATCCCGGCGATGTGTTTTATCTTCACTCGCGCCTGCTTGAGCGTGCCGCAAAGATGTCAGACGCGCGCGGCGGCGGTTCGCTAACCTCGCTGCCGATAATCGAAACGCAGGCGGGCGACATCTCGGCTTATATTCCGACGAATGTTATCTCGATCACCGACGGGCAGATATTTCTAGAAAGTGACCTGTTCAACTCAGGCGTGCGGCCCGCGATCAACGTCGGTAACTCCGTTTCGCGTGTGGGAGGTTCGGCACAGATCAAAGCGATGAAATCGGTAGCTGGTACGCTGCGTATCGACCTTGCTCAATATCGAGAACTCGCGGCATTCGCTCAGTTCGGGTCCGATCTTGATAAGTCGACCCAACAGCAGCTCGAACGCGGAAAACGTCTGACCGAGATCCTCAAGCAGCCGCAGTACCAGCCGATGGAGGTCGAAGACCAGATCATCATCATCTGGACAGTGACCAACGGCTATGGCGACGACATCGCAGTCGAGGACCTGAAGCGGTTTGAACATGAATTGCTCGATTATATGAAGAACGCGCACCCCGGCGCCCGAAACGCCCTACGTGAGCGTAAGGTGATCGACGACGCTCTTAAGAAAGACCTAACCGGGGCGGTGGAAGATTTTAAAGCAAGCCGTTGGGAGAAATCGGAAGCAGCGGCTGCTGCCTAATTTTGGATCATGCATAACTTTACGGCAGTAGTGGAAAAATGCATCGAAACGGGACTCTTCGTGGGCTATGTACCAGGTTTTCCCGGTGCTCATTCTCAGGGCGAAACCCTGGATGAGCTTCAGGAAAATCTTCGTGAAGTGATCGAAATGCTTCTCGAAGACGGCGAGCCGAATCTAGAAGCCGAGTTTGTCGGCACCCAATCGATCGCTGTGAACTAGGATGGGAAAGATTCCTGTTCTAAAGCCTCGCGAAGTCGTGCGGATCCTTGAAAGAATGGGTTTTGTCGAAGTCCGTCAGCGGGGTTCACATAAACAGTTCAATCATGAGGACGGCCGGTTTACAACCGTTCCCGTGCATCAAGGAAGGGATATTTCACCATTTTTGCTCCGGAAGATCGCGGAAGATCTTCGCGTCTCGGTTGA
>DATFEW010000231.1:0-5136 GCA_035250805.1 Pyrinomonadaceae bacterium | reverse complement strand
ATATAAAGAAAAAACTCCCGTCGATGTACCATCAGTTCATACAGCTCGCGAATCTGGACATTACGGCTACGCCAATGGAGGTCGGTCCGACGACCCATTACATCATGGGTGGGGTTCGCGTTGATGCGGATACACAGGCGTCGACTTTGCCGGGACTCTACGCGGCGGGCGAGTGCGCGTCCGGCATCAACGGCGCAAATCGCCTTGGCGGGAACTCGCTTTCCGACCTGATCGTCTTTGGCAAACGTGCGGGCGAACATGCCGCTCAATTTGCGGAGGAAAATGGACACGGTTCTATCAATGATGTCCAGATCGAAATGGAAGCAAAACGTGCCCTGGAACCGTTCGAACGCAGTGGCGGCGAGAACCCTTTCGTGATTCAGAATGACCTTCAGGATATGATGCAGCGTTGGGTCGGCATTGTGCGTCTCGAAGACGAGATGAAACAGGCTCTGGATGGATTGAATAAATTGAAAGAGCGAACTTTAAAGTCATCTGTTACCGGAAATGTAGATTTCAACCCCGGCTGGCACACCGCGCTCGATCTCAGAAATCTTTTGACAGTTTCCAAAGCGATCACACGCTCAGCGATCGAACGTAAGGAAAGCCGCGGCGGGCAGTTTCGTGAAGACTATCCCGAGAAGGACCCGGAATTTGCAAAGTTCAATATCGCGGTGAAAGAGGTTAATGGGGAAATGCAGATCTCGCATATACCGCTTCCCGAAATGCCGGCGGAATTGAAACAAGTGATCGAGGAAATGGGATGATGGGAACGCGGACGCCCTCGTCCGCAATGAGTGCGAAGCACGAATAACTTTTACGCCGATAGGAGCGTTTTTGCGGACGACGGCGTCCGGGTTCCAAGATGAAAGCAACATTCAGCATAAGGCGAGGCGGCCGCGAGGGCGGTGAGATGGTCGATTACCAGACCGAGGTAACCGAGGGAATGGTCGTGCTCGACGCAGTGCATCAGATCCAGGCCGAAACGGCGCCTGACCTCGCCTGCCGCTGGAACTGCAAGGCCGGCAAGTGCGGTTCGTGCTCGGCTGAGATCAACGGCAAGCCACAGTTGATGTGCATGACGCGGCTCGATACGATCGATATCTCCGAGCCGGTCACTATCGAACCGATGCGTGCTTTCCCGCCGGTGAAAGATCTTATCAGCGATGTTTCTTGGAATTTCGATGTAAAGAAACGCATTAAGAAATTCAAGCCCCGCAAACCCGACGCCGAGGACGGCACGTGGCGGATGCAGCAGTCGGACATCGATCGGGTACAGGAATTTCGTAAATGCATCGAGTGTTTTCTCTGCCAGGACGTGTGCCATGTTCTTCGCGATCACGCTAAGCACGAAGAATTCATCGGGCCGCGGTTTCTTGTTTATGCAGCCGCGCTCGAGATGCATCCGCTTGATACGGAAAACCGCACAGAAGAACTAAAGGATGCGTTCGGGATCGGCTACTGCAACATCACAAAGTGCTGCACAAGGGTTTGCCCGGAACACATAACGATCACCGATAATGCGATCATTCCGCTGAAGGAACGCGTCGTGGATGAGCATTACGATCCCTTGGCGAAGCTGGTAAAGTTGTTTCGACGAAAATGAACGCACCCCCTCCGAATTGGGCGGATAAACGCCAGCGCGGACTCGTCCGCTACCTTATGATCGACGGTATTCTTTACACCGGCGGTCCCTTCGCGGTTGTGATGCAGATGCTCGGCCTGTTTTTCCTTCGCGAAGAAGGACAGACGATCGGCCAGTACTTTACAAGCCCGCGAACCTGGGCCACATTTCTGCTTCACGGAATTCTCTTTGGTTTGATCGTGGGATACATAAAATGGCGGCGTGCGGAGAGTGCCTATGCGGCGTCGACCGAAACTCATTAATATATGTTCGATCTAAAACCGTTATCGTATGAAGCCGTCCCCGCAGCCCTCGAAAAGGCGAACCGGTATCGCCTGCTCAACGAGCCGGGCGCGGCTGAGAGTATTTATCTCGACATATTGGCGGTCGAGCCAGCCAATCAGGAGGCCCTTAGGAATATCGTGCTTGCGATGAGCGACCGTTTTGGAAAGGATTATGCGGTCGGCGATCAGCATATTAACGATTACGTCGCCAGGATCTCCGACGAATACGAACGCTCATACTACACCGGTATTGTTTACGAACGCCGGGCAAAAGCAACGCTCGAAAAGGGAGGCCTTCAGGCGTATGAATTGTTTACGCAGGCTTTGGAATGGTTCGAGAAGGCCGAGATCCTCCGCCCTTCGGGCAATGACGACGCGATCCTTCGTTGGAACGAATGCGCTCGCATCATCAACCAAAATAACCTTCGGCCTCACGTCGTCTCCGCGAATGATCTCTTAGAATAGGTCACTCGCGCAGCCTACACCTGCGTTCTTCCCAGTTTTATGTCAAAACGAATTCGTCCGGGTATTGAAGTATTACTCAGCGATAAGATCGATCTAGTCCGTGGTCAGCGGATCGGCCTGGTATGCAATCAGGCATCTGTATTTGCGGATCTGAAACACGCGGCCGATGTTTTCTTCGAGCATCCAGACATCAGCCTCACCACGCTGTTCGGCCCGCAGCACGGCATCCGCGGTGACGTGCAGGACAATATGATCGAAACGGATCACGTGGTCGATCCGCACACCGGTTTGTGGATCTATTCGCTCTACAGCGAAACGCGCGAGCCGACCGAGAAAATGCTCGAGAACGTGGACACGATCGTCTTCGATCTGCAGGACGTGGGTTGCCGCATCTATACGTTCAATTACACGATGGCGAACTGCATGCGTGCGGCGAAAAAATACGGCAAGCGAGTCGTCGTGTGCGACCGCCCGAACCCGATCAACGGCATTGCGATCGAAGGGAATGTGACCGAAACGGAATTCACATCCTTTGTCGGCCAGTTTGAAATACCGACACGTCACGCAATGACGACCGGCGAGTTGGCAAAACTCTTCAACGACCATTTCGGCATCGGCTGCGATTTGGAGGTCATCCCGATGGACGGATGGCAACGCGAGATGTGGTTTGAAGATACGGGGCTTCCATGGGTGATGCCGTCGCCGAATATCCCGACCGTCGATACATGTGTTGTTTTTCCCGCGACCGTTCACATAGAAGGCACTGAGAGGAGTGAAGGTCGCGGAACAACGCGAGTTTTCGAGCTAAACGGCGCGCCCTACATCGACCCATGGGCGTGGGTCGCCGAGCTTGAAAAATTTAATTTTTCCGGCGTCGTATTTCGCCAAACTTATTTTCAACCGACATTCCAAAAACACGCTAGAGTAACTTGCGGCGGTTTGCAGCTTCACGTGACAGACCGTGAAGCATTCAAGCCTGTGATCGTCGGCATCGCAATGATCAAGACCGCGTATGATCTCTACCCCGGCCAATTCCAGTGGAAACAGGAAGCTTACGAATACGAGTTCGATAAGAACCCGTTCGATGTGGTGAGCGGTACGGATACGATCCGCAAAGCGATCGAGAAGGGCTCTTCACTGAAAGAGATAGAAGAGTCTTGGTCGGATGGGCTCCAAGGGTTTGGGAAACTTAGGGGCAGTTATCTTCGCTATTGAACTCCATTTCTCCTCGAACGCAACCAAAGTATCCCGTAGGCGATTGCCGAATAGATAATCACATCGATGAGTAAATAGGCCGCTGTTATCGAAAGACTCTTTTGATATCCTCGGCGTCCTAAGTAGTCCCATAATGCGTTTGTCGGCAAAGCAAGAGGAAACGTGATTGGCCATTGCAGAAATTCAAATATCCTGGGGTCGTATCCAAGAGCAAAAACAATTCTAAATACCACGACGATAAAGGCAAAATATGTTGCGACAAATGCGATTCCAATGAGTACCGATTTCAATAAGCGATTCATTTGAATAGAACTTTTCGTATGAGCAAACTCCAATGTTGACATTCAGGTCAGTTCGCCGAGCGCTACCTGATCTTAAAAACGGCAAACTTTAGGTTAAAATCTCCTGCCCGGCCCGGTCCCCACGGGATCTCCGGTTTGAAGGCGATCCCAAATTTGCCTTTGACCAATCGTCCAACTAGAAAACCACTGATCCCGCTTCCGAGCCCAGCCCTCCAATGCCACCTCAGTTCAGTATCGGCCGTGTACCACCATTTCCCGTGCAGGCGTCCGATGAGGGCGGGTGCGGCTACGAAATAGTTGATGTCCGGCCTGCTGCTCTTGCCTGCGACCGAAAAGAAATTCTGAAACCGAATCAGAAGCCTGCGTCTGCTTTTCGGAAAATTCCATATCGGAACGGCGGTCGGCGCAAGGATAAGTTTTCCGGTGCCGAGAAGGTCATTTGTAGCGGTCGGCAGGACAAATCCCGAGCCAACTGCGAACGAAAAACCACGGCTGGCACGCGGAACATAGATCGCCTGAACATATATGTCTCCAAGTCCGGTTTCGGTCCGCGTGCCGACGTGAACCGTATTCCAAGGCACGTCGAACCGAAGTATCACGCCTTTCAGACCCCCCGGGTTTTGGAGTTGTTTCAGCGCAACATGGTCGAAACGAAAGATAATCCCATTTGCCCAGGCGCCATTTCTTAGATTCTTGTACTCGTTCCTAATACTAAAACCGATCGGCTTTGTGGGATCCTCCTCTGCACCTTCTACGTTCGAAGGTTGTGGCTCGGGTGTCGAGTCAGGGACCTGCGCGGCCACATTTAGAAAACTTACAAGGACGCAAAATAATACGAGGAGATAAACACGAAACCGAATATGAACTGAAGTTGTTGGCCTTTTCATTCGATGCCGCGATCCTGATCGAAGGTTCTCACTTGTTATGTGTCTGCCTCAACGCCGCCAAGACTTTCTCGCCTCTCGGCGAAAGCTTATATCCCGGATGCAGACTTTCGGTGAGTCCGAGCGCCTTCAATTTCCGTACCCACGGTTTGAAGTCTCCTATTTCGAGGCCGAGATAATTTGCCAAAAGTCCCGAATATGTATTAGGCATCGAGTCGATCACTTCCAGATACTCTTTTGTCCATGGGCCCCGTTTACTGTTCCGGTCGAGTTTTTCGAGTTTGACAATGAGCTCCGCGAGCTCGGCGTCCGACAGGTCGGCGTGTTCTCGTAGGGCAATGCGCGGAACCGCGCCTGCAAAA
>DATFEW010000221.1:0-7989 GCA_035250805.1 Pyrinomonadaceae bacterium | reverse complement strand
GTCGAATCGCCGCGGACGGCGAGGTCACCACACAAGTTCGAGCAAAACTGCACGCCTTGCCGCAGGCACATGTAGCACGAGGATATTCCCCGGTCGCTCCGCAAAAACCGAAGTTCGACACTTCACGGGACCTCAGTAAACGACATCCGTTGATCGCGACCCGCGCAGCGGCGGAAGATCTTCAACCGGTGGTCATTGTCCAGGAACCGGCACACGAACCGATGCAGCGCATTGAGGATCACTGGCCCAACGCCGAATCGCGCGTGGCCGACTATAGTAACGGAACGGCCGCACGGATCGAGCAGATCGAGACCAAGCCTAAGAAGAATCGTTGGTTTGTTAAGAGTCTGGCGACGATTGGGATATTCTTCGCGATTCTGGGCGGGCTGATGTACGGTGCGGTTTATTATGTAACGAGTCATCCTCTGTACCAGGAGATCACGAGCATTTTTGGGGAATCCAAAACCGGACGTGCGAATCGGGACGTGAATCTTCGTCCGGAGCCGAATCCGAACAACGACGCGATCGGAGTTGTTACCAAGAATTCACGATTGCGTATTGTCAAAACACAGAATAATTGGTATCAAGTTGATGTGCTCGAACAGGGCCGCGATCGGGGCGAGCAGCTCGCCATAACACGGGGCTGGCTGCATGGGAGATACGTGGACCTGGATTGACGAATTCTCACCACGGAGGCACAGAGACACGAGGGGTGATCTGCAATTGAGACAATTTATTGAAAAGTTCTTCTCTGTGTCTCTGTGTCTCTGTCTCTGTGGTTAATTGGTATGAGCGTACTCGAAAAAGTAAGACGTTGGATCGACGGCGAGTCCGCGGAGCTGGTGCTCGAGAATGCCGCGCGCGATGCGCAGGTAAAGCCCCGCAGCAAGGCCGAGGAATTCATCGTTAAGATCGCTCGCGAGGTCGAGTCCGTAATGCAAAACGAGATGCTCCCTCTGCCGCAAGGGACAACGATCATCCCGACCGAGTACACGATCTTTCTCAACGCTGACGACGACAGGCAATGGCAGGGCGTCAAGCGCCGCGGCCTTGAACAGGGCCTGTATCACATCCTTGCAGAGCGAGCGAAAGAGATCGCGGGAAAGAAAAAGCTTGAGACGAAGTCCTTTGTGATCGAATTGCGGATAGATGCCACGCTCGAGCCCGGCGAGGTACGCGTGCAGCATAGCTGGGAAGACTCGACGAGCAACAAGACCGGGGTACTTTCGCGGCCAAAAGATCTTCCGCCGGCGTCGGAAGCTCCCCAGCCCGCAGCGCCCCGGGCAACTAATCCTAATTTTGCTCGTCCCGCTTCGGCATCCCAAGGCGTGACGACGCCGAGTCTCAAGGTCGATCCCCGGGCTATCCCGCCGACGGTCGCCGATATAAAAGTGAACCAGGTTGTCCCCGTGGCCGACGAGGACGCCGAAATGATGACGAATGTTCGCAAGCGGGTCGCCGAGCTCTACAAACTCGAGATCTGGATGAATAACGTTCGTCAGAATGTAGTACCGATCTTTAATAAGGAGATCGTGGTCGGCAGAGGTTCGCGGTCAAAGCCGGTGGACATTGCTCTCTCGGGTGATCCTGAGATCAGCCGCCGGCATGCGACGATCGGAACCGATGGCAATGGGACCTTTTGGGTCGTCAACGAAGGCCGCAATCCCGCCATGATAAATAACACCGAGCTTTCGACAGGCCAACGCGTCCCACTGCGTCCGGGCGTCGGCCTCAGCGTGGGCGCATATCTTCTACGTATCCAACCGCGATAAGCAATTGTCGGAACGCGGGCATCCTACCCGCTTTGAGCACATAGTGCGAAAAGCTATTCGTGCTTCGTACTCAGGCCGGCATGCGGCCCGCGTTCCCAAAAGGAAATTCGGCGGCGGCGATCCGAACCTTTAGTTCGGAGAGGGAATCGAGGGCGCTTTGCCGCACGTCGATCGGGTATCCAAAGCGAATCGCGTTCGACTCGAAATCGTCCTCATCCAATGTGTCTACGTGCCCGTCGGGCCAAACGATCACGTCGATATCGAGGTCGACATAATTAAGGACGTTTTTCTCGAACGTCGGAGGCATTGTTATGTTGCAATAGAAATTTCGAAATGCTCCACCGGGTTCGGAGAAGCGAAAGACGTTGTACCAGCTATCCAGCCAGTAGAACTCTTCCGAGACGGTGCCGCGTGCGATCGAACCGAGGCCAGCGTGAGAGACGTCGCTGTCAAATTCGCCGACCAGCCTGATCATCGGTTCGCGTTGCTCGACCAGCCTGCACGTCCAGCTTTTGCGGACTTTCAGGTCATACTTTCGCGAGTTGATCGTAATAAGCTGGTTCTGCATCAATTCCGGGGCGTTCTGACGACCAGCACCGAGCAGGGAGCATGGTGCACGACCGAATCTGAAACCGACCCGATCAGTAGCCTTTCCCATCCGCTGTACCCGTGCGAACCGACCACGACGAGGTCGGGCTTCCATTCATCGGCAGTTTCCACGATGCGGCTTTCAGGTGAGCCGAACAGCATCTCCGTTGTAATATCGATTTTTTTATCGTCGCAGATCTCGCGAAGTCTGTCCGCCGTTTTCCCAAGGATCTTTTCCGAGTTCTCCTTTGCCGTTTTCTCGAGCTCGGTTGTGTCCGGCAGGTAGCCGCCGTAAATATCCACTGCCACGGGCGCGCCGACGTCTATGACGCTGACGATCTTGATCTCGTCGCCGTCATTTAATGCGATCTGCCGGAATGCGTCGATCGCCGAATCGCTTTGCTTTGCACCGTCTGTAGCGAATAGAACCTTCATATCTATCTCCACAATTGGATACGGAGAAACTACGTTTTGAGTAACGCAACGAACAAAATTCTTCAAAAACCGACGAAGAAGTGTATTGCAATCGGTCACATCCGGCTGGTATGCCGGTTGCACTTATAATAGGGGCGAAGTCGGGATGATTAACCCAGCCAGGCTTGGGGGCTGTAACAACACCCTAGCTAAGTTGGACGCTACCCAGGCTTAGCCCCTTTTCACCTTATCACTATTTTTGCTCTATTGAGTAGACAAGCATACGCTCGGGAATCGTGGTTTAACTGATCTAAATGTCAGCGCCCATCATCTTTTGAAGAAGTTGTTTTAGGATCAGCGCCTCGGTCTGGGTCATTCCCTCGGTCGTTTGTAATTCAAGCTCCGCCCATTTTTCCTCAAGTGCTTCTTTAACTTCTTTCCCCTTATCCGTTAAGAAAATACGGGTCGAGCGGGCATCATCTTCATATTTTGCCCGCCTGACATAGTCAGACTCGAGGAGGCCGCCAAGTATCTTATTGACCGTAGGCGGCGCGAGGTTTAGTTTCTCCGCAAGGTCCACTTGCCGCTGACCGTCCTTCTTCCAAAGTTCCATCATCACAAAGACCTGGCCGCTGTGCAGGCCGACCTCTGTCACAGACTTTTCAAGCAAATTGCGATGCGCGATGGTTAGCTTAGCGAGAAGGTAACTAATGCTGTCGTCGATCTTCATAAGCACTATAAACCGCTTATTCTGCAATGTTTAATGCAAACATTGGCTGGGCTAACTAACAATGCTTAGCAGTCTAATAATCTATCATTAGCCGGCTAATAATCAAAAGATAGCGGGGTATTAATTATTGAAAAGCGGGGTTAGAATGTCACCATGGAAAGCGCCGCGGTTTTGAAGAGTTCACGAGATCTCCTGCTTAAGCTGCACAAGGGGATGATCGACCATGAACGGTCGCTGTACGAGAGGATAAACGGTCCAGTTAATTCCGGCCAGTTTCTAAGCTTGTTGTTGGACGACGCCGGCTTCGCGTGGCTTAGGCGTTTCTCTTCCTTGATAGTGGAGATAGACGAAACGTTTGATTCGAAAGAGGGTGTAGATCAGGGCCTTGTTGACGAGCTTTTAAAGCGTGTCCGAGAGCTTGTGACGCTCGATGACGCAGAAGATTATTACCGAAATAAGTACGAGGCCGCGCTGCAGGAGAACGTAGAGCTCGTCGGCATACACGGCGAGCTGAAAGCACTTCTCCGGAAGTGACTATCGCCCGCTTTTTTTCCAGTCAGCAAGGAAGGCCTCGAGACCCTTATCGGTGAGAGGGTGTTGTACAAGCTGCTTGATCACCTTAAAGGGAAGTGTCGCTACATCGGCGCCCGCTAGTGCGCAATCGACAATGTGCATCGGGTGCCGGATCGAAGCCGCGAGGACCTGAGTGTCGAAATCATAGTTGTCGTATATCTGCACTATGTCCCTGATTAGTTGCATTCCGTCGGTCGAGACATCGTCCAGTCGTCCGATGAACGGTGAGATGTATCTCGCCCCGGCCTTCGCAGCCAAGATCGCCTGGGCCGCCGAGAAGCAAAGAGTCACATTCACGCCCGTTCCTTCTCCGGTCAAGATCCGAGTAGCCTTTAGGCCGTCGAGGGTCATAGGGCATTTGACGACGACATTCGGTGCCACCTTCGCATATTCGCGGCCTTCTTTGAGCATTCCCTCCGTGTCGAGCGCCGTTACCTCAGCCGAGATATCGCCCTTGACCATTTCGCATATCTTTGCCAGATGCTCTTTAAAATCAACGTCGCCTTCCTTCGCCACCAGCGAAGGGTTGGTCGTCACACCGTCGATCATTCCAAGCTCATTAGCCTCTTTGATCTCGTCCAAATTTGCGGTATCTATGAAGAATTTCATTTCTGTGTCCCAGTGTCTCTGTGGTGAAACTTTCTCTAACCCACTGTATTCCGTAAAATTCCGATGCCCTCAACCTCGACCTCGCACACGTCGCCTGCAGTAAGACTCGAAACACCTGACGGTGTTCCCGTCGCGATCACGTCGCCGGCTTTCAATGTCATCTGCCTTGAAATGTATCGTATCAAAAACTTGACAGGGAAGACCATTTGCGAAGTGCGCCCCGTTTGTTTCACATCGCCGTTTACCCGACACGTGACAGCAACGTCACTTACATCAAGTTCGGTCTCGATCCACGGCCCGATCGGACAAAAAGTATCGAAGGATTTTGCACGTGCAAACTGGCCGTCCTTTTTCTGAAGGTCCCGCGCTGTGACATCGTTCAGGCAGGTGTAGCCCTTTACATACTGGAACGGGTCCTCATCGTCACTGACATCCTTGCAGTCGCGTCCGATAACGACGGCAAGTTCTGCCTCGTGCTCCACCTGCCTCGATTGAGCAGGAAGCAAGAGCGCATCGCCGTTTCCGATTAAAGCCGAAGGGGCTTTCAAAAAAAGCAGCGGCTCTTTTGGTACTTCATTTCCGAGTTCGGCGGCATGATCCGCGTAATTTCGGCCCACGCATACGATCTTTGAAGGCGCAAATTCCTTTTCGATCTGGATTTTCATTCTACTGGCGACAAATGCGAAAAACGATTCTCGCACGCCCTCCGCTCGCGAGCAAAAGCGTCCTCCCATTTGTCTGCTAAACTGTGGTTTAGTTATTCACTTTGGAATCGGATGGAACTGGAAGAAATTCAATCCTCCAAACGGGTACTTGATCCTCCTGAACGTATTTCGGAGATTCTGTTTGGACTGATCATGGTCTTGACCTTCACCGGCGCCCTCAGCGTGGCCGAAGCCGACCGGGCCGAGGTGCAGACGATGCTGATCGGTGCAATCGGCTGCAACCTCGCGTGGGGAATGATCGACGGTCTCTTCTATTTAATGGGCAGCTTTGCCGAAAAGGGACATGGCCTAAAGATCTACCGCGCGGTCCGCGGCACCGACGATCCGGCGGAGGCCCAGCAACTGATCGGGGACGCTCTGCCTTCAGTTATCGCAACTGTGATCCAGCCAGCCGAATTCGAATCAATACATCATAGGTTGAAGCAACTTCCGGAAGCTCCTGATCGGGCGCATTTGAACAGGGAAGATTGGCTGGGGGCCCTGGGCGTCTTCCTCCTCGTATTTCTCTCGACATTTCCCGTTGTGATCCCCTTCCTGTTTATGGAAGACGTCGGGAGGGCACTCAGGATCTCTAATATTATCGCTGTTTTGATGCTGTTCTTGTTGGGCTATGCCTATGGGGTCTATGTTGGCGGCCGACCGTGGTTAACAGGTCTTGTAATGTTCGTCCTGGGAAGCATTGTGGTGACAATAACCATCGCACTAGGGGGCTAGCGTAAAAAAAACCTTGACTTGGGCGTCTTTTTCGGGCTATTATGGATTCACTTAACGCGTGAGTGGTAATAGGGAAACCAGATGGGTTTTCCGGCCCATTGGCCGCCCGATATTGAAATCCGGCTCGGAAAGTAACGTTGGGACCAACGGTAAATGGGGACACTCGTGAGAGTCCTGTCGGCGCGATGCTCTCGACTCGAGATCGGGTAAGACCAAGAAAGTTGATAAGGCTTGTTGCCGCCAGCAGCAGGCCTTTTCTTCTTGTCTTGACGCTATCCGAAACAGCTTTTGCGGACCAATTGTGACCACAAAATGCACAAAAAGCGCAAAAGTAAGTTTTGTGAAATTTTGCGCCTTTGTAGCAATTCTTCTGAAGCGGGCAGTTGGAACGA
Source organism: Pyrinomonadaceae bacterium (assembly GCA_035250805.1). GTDB lineage: Bacteria > Acidobacteriota > Blastocatellia > Pyrinomonadales > Pyrinomonadaceae > OLB17. The sequence continues at coordinate 1,472 of DATFEW010000221.1, read as the reverse complement.
TGAACCCCGCCCGCTCAGGCAGGCGTTCTGACTAGGGTACGGTTTCGTTTACGACCTCGGACGGCGCACTTACATTGCCGAATTTGTCTGTGGCCGTGATGTAATAGTAGTACGTCTTGCCGCTTTCGACTCGTGTATCAACATAAGTGTTTGCCGTTTGGAGATCTTTTGAAAGCTGCTCCCACGCGGTTTTTGGTAGGTTTGGATCAGTAGAGCGGTAGATCCGATACCCGGCGATGTCAGTTTCCGGATTCGGCGGGAAGAAAAGGGAGATCGTGGTCGGTGTGGCGGCGATCGTTATCGATGCTGGTGCGCTTGGCGCAAACGTATCAACCGGCCTGACAGCAACTATCGGTGATTCGAGACTCTCTACCGGGCCTCCGCCAGTGCCAACTGAAACCGCACGTACAAAATAGAAATATTCTTTTGTAAATTCAAAGGTGCTGTCGCCGAAGGTCGTTTGTGTGACCGGAGTTTGGTTGAGCAGCCGCGCCGCCTCCGCGGCCGACGGCGATCGATAGACATTGTAGCCAAGAATGTTGGCCGGCGTTGACCCGTCAACATTTTGATCAGGCGGCGTCCATGTGAGCGTGACCGCCTCCTGTGTGACCGTGGCCGAAAGGGAAGTCGGCGCGTTGGCGACACGTCCCGACGGCTCGATCATAAAGAAATTCGAAAAGGCGGCACGCTGACCCGACGCATTCGCATAGCGAATTGAATAACGCAATCGAACGGGCTGGCCCGCGAATTCAAGCGTATCGCGGTATGAGATCGTCTTGAGCCCGAAATCAGCATCTGTGACCGGTAGCGATGCGATGAGCACGCTGCGTGCGGCAAATTCTTCTTCGCTCATTGTGAGCGGAGCACTAAGCGGTTCAGCGAGTCGATAGATGTCAACGCGCGCAATGTGCTGAACACTTCCCGCGGGCGCGTTTCGCGCGGGCATTCTCCAGGAAAGGATCACCTGATTGCCGCGCTGAAACCCCGACAACTCCGCCCGCTGCTGCACACGTTCTTCCGGCGGCAGTGGAACCCCGCGTTTCCCGCAGCTAAACGCACTAAGCAGAATAAGTGCTAAAAGTGCTAACGGCGCTTTACGGGCGATGCGCTTAAAGGGAGTGCTCGCCGTGAGGCGCCCGCGCCAAAGTGCATATTGCATGTGCTTATTAAAGAATGTACTGCCGCAGATTCTGGTCCTGAATCAAACTGCTTAACTTTTTTGATACATATTTTTCGTCGATCACCTGCAGTTTTTCTTCGAGTTCACCGCCCGCAAAGCTGATCTCTTCAAGTAACTTCTCAAGCAAAGTATGAAGCCGTCGTGCACCAATGTTTTCGGTAGTCTTATTCATTTCCGCGGTCATCTCGGCGAGACGCGAGATCGCGTCCTCGGTAAATGCGAGCTCGATTCCCTCTGTGCTTAATAGCGCCTGATACTGCTTAATGAGCGAATTCTTTGGTTGTGTGAGGAT
>DATFEW010000208.1:0-9553 GCA_035250805.1 Pyrinomonadaceae bacterium | reverse complement strand
TCCATCCAGATCTTTTGCGCATGCGTCTCCCTCAGAAAGATCGCGCCAACGATAAATGTTATCCCCGCGACAATCATTGGATAATAAAGTCCCGCATAAATATTCCCTGTCTGAGCAATGACTGATAGTCCGATCAAGGGCAAGAGTCCGCCAAACACGCCGTTGCCGATATGGTAAGGCAGGGAGAGCGCTGTGTAGCGGATCTTGGCGGGGAATGCCTCGACCAAATACGCGGCTATCGGCCCATATACCATCGTCACCCAGATAACCTGTATGAAGACGAGCAGGACCAGACTCCACGCCGTTGGGTTTGAGATCAGATCGCTGAAAGATGAATAGGGAAGTACTTTCGGTGCGGTTACGAGCGCGCCGGTTTCGTCGACGGTTTGCGGCGTCAATCTTATCGCGCCGGTCGCCGGGTCTGTTTGAGAAGTTGCTGTCACGACATTCGAGCCTGCCGCCGACTGCATTGCGTGGTAGATCGGAAGATACGTCAGTAGTGCGAGCATGCACCCGGCGAGGATCAACCACTTTCGCCCGATGCGATCGCTCAGCGAGCCAAATGCCACAAAGAACGGCATTCCCATAAGTAAAGCTATCGCAACAATGTAGTTCGCAGATGTTGCGTTTACGTTGAGGATCGATTGAAGATAAAAGAGTGCGTAAAACTGGCCGGTGTACCAGACCACGCCTTGGCCCGCCGTCGCGCCAAAAAGTGAGATAAGAACTAGCTTAAGATTTGTCCACTTCGTGAATGCTTCGATCAGCGGATTTGCTGAGGTCATGCCGCTGGTTTTGATCTGCTCGAAGATTGGCGATTCCTTCATCCGCAAACGAATGTACAGCGAGATCCCGACGAGGAATATCGAAAGCAGGAACGGTATTCGCCAACCAGCTATTCCTTCCCCGGTCCCGGCGAATTGCTCCGGCGTCATCGTGCCCTGGATGATGAGGATCACGGCAAGCGAAAGGAACAATCCGAGCGTCGCTGTGATCTGAATGAACGAAGTGTAAAAACCGCGCCGTTTGTCCGGCACATGTTCCGCGACGTAAATCGCCGCGCCGCCGTATTCGCCTCCGAGTGCAAGACCCTGCAAAACACGAATGATCAGCAATGCGATCGGCGCCGCAATGCCGATCTGTTCATACGTTGGAAGAAATCCGATAAGGGCGGTCGCCCCGCCCATTATCAGAAGAGTGACCAGAAACGCGTATTTTCGGCCTACGACATCACCGATCCGTCCGAAAAATAATGCACCAAACGGGCGCACTACAAATCCAACGGCGAAGGTGGCAAGGTACGCGATGTATGCAAACGTCTGATTTCCCGGCGGGTAGAATAACGGTGCTATGATCGGCGCCAGACTTCCGAAAATGTAAAAGTCGTACCATTCGATCATCGTGCCTACTGACGATGCACCGATGACTTGCCAAATCTTGGCCTTGGAGATGCTTTCCGAGTTTTGCATTAGAGATTGAGTTATTCGTACCCGATCGCTTCAGCAATGTGAATACGGGAGGCGTTGTACGACGGCACGAACGCAGAAACGGCAGCAACGATCAATACGAGCGGTACGGACGCGAGCACGATCCACCACGGAAATACGAGAGTGATCGTAAAGCCCGCAACCACCTTTGCCGCCGTATTGACCAAAAAGTATGCTCCGAACAAACCCATGATCGCTCCGGTAAACAATCCAATAAGTCCGATCGTAACCGCTTCGAGCATCACCATCTTCGCAACCTGCCGCCGCAACCCGCCGATCGCACGAAAGATCCCGAGTTCCCGACGCCGCTCCGCAACGGAGATGACCATCGTATTCACCAAGCCGATCGCCGCGACAAAAATTGCGATCACCATCTGCAGATAGGTCAGCGTGAAGAATTGGTCTATCAGCCGCGTCACCCAGGCTTTGAATTCATCGTGCGTGTAAACAAAAGCGTGCTCGCCGATGAGTGCGTTCTGAAGCTTTTGCTTGAACGCAGCGCGGTCAACGCCTGGTTTTACGTCGATGAAAACATAATCGATCGCGGGATCGTTCCAGTACTTCTTATACAGAGCACGATCGATGAAGATCGTCCCTTTTTGGGACCGAAAATAATCGAGCATCCCGACGACAGGGAGTTCGAACGAGCCGTTCGGCGAATCGATCGTGAGCCGGTCTCCTAAACCAAGACCGGTTCGCATCGATAGGTTCGTTGAGATCAATGCCCCCTCTCCGCGCGCAGTCGCTGACCGTGCCTGCTCCGGATCGCCGAAGTCGAGGAGGTTTGGCGAGGAGGCAAAGTATTTATCCATCTCGTGTGCCGAAAGCGATACAGTCTCGCCGCCGAACGATATCGAAGTTACACGCATTGGCGCCGCGGTTTCGGTTTCCGGCATGGCAGCGATCCGGTTAGCGACATCTTCGGAAAAATGATATGAGCGTCCCTGTAGCTGTTCGGATGAGGAAACCAAAACATCCGAGCTTAGGGTTTTATCGAGCGAACGGTCCAACGCGGCCTTCTGGCTTTGAATGAACGCTGCGTGTGCAATGACGAATGACAAACCTATCATGAGCGCGCCGACGGTCGCCACGGTCCTTCGCGGCGACGACGCCATCGATTCGACGGCGATCACACCCTCGACCCCGAAGAGCCGGCCCATAATCGGACGTACCAAGCGCGCCCCGTACCAAATGAACATCGGCAGGAGCAGGATCATTCCGACTTGCATCAGGACCGAATAAAAAAGCTGGATGTTCATTCCGACCGTCGGCCGCGTAAACCGTATGAGGGCGAGTCCGATAAAGACAAGAGCAACCCCGGCGACGATTCGGGCTCTATTGACACCGTACTCTGTTTGCCGCGTTTCGATATTCGTTAACGCCAGTATCGGTCTGAGGCGTGATGCCGCACGTGCGGGCAGCCAAGCCGCGATCAGGGAAACGATCATTCCGACGGCAAACGCCTCGAGCGCAAATCGAGTGTCGAACTCGAGAGCCTGCGGCGTGGTGACAACGCCGTACATCGTGGTCGAAACACGCGTTACGACGCGGACCGCGGCCATTGCCAAAAAATAGCCACCTACAACTCCTGTGATCGACCCGATCAGTCCAAGAAGTACCGCCTCGCCCAGAAACATCAGCCTGATGCCCCGGCGTTTGACCCCGATCGCTCGAAGAACGCCGATCTCCTTCCACCGCTGGTTCAGGCTGATGCTGAACGAATTAAAAATTAAAAAGACGCAGATCGTGAGTGCCAGAAAGCTCATGATCGTCAATCCGAAGTGCATCGAAGATACCGTGTTTTCGAGAGCCTCGCCGCGAAGGGTTGGACGGAGAACTTTTATCCCGGATGGAAGATTTGCGCCGATATCTTCCGCTAACTTCTCGATCTGTACGCCGGGCGCATTGGTCACGTCAATTCGATCGATCCGGCCGCCTTTTCCGAACATTTGCCGCGCGGCGAAAATGTCCATTACCGCGACGTTGCCGTCGTACACCTCGCCGGCCCCCTCAGACTTGAAAAAACCTCGAATGGTAAGATCCTTGCGACCAGTTTGTGTCTGCAATATGAGCTTATCGCCATCCCTGAGCCCGAATCGTTCCGCGAACTTTCGCGTTACGGCGATGGAATCAGCGCGAGAGGAAAAGGCTAGTGGATTCGCCACAACGAAATCGCCCTCATCAAACATCTCGGAATAAAGTTCCAGACGGCTTCCTGTATCGAGTCCTAGCACGAGCAGCTTCTCACCCGAAGGCGAGACGGTCTCGACAATCGTTTCAGTGACCGGCTCTGCGAGCGCGACTCCCGGCGTTTCGCGCACGACTTTGAGAAATTCCACTGGAAATCCGGCGTCGCCCGCCGCGACCTGAAGTGTCGATTTCCCCGCAAGCTTTTCGATAGTCGAATTCAACGAATCGACAAGGGTTCGCGTTGTGGACCGGACCGCAAAGAAGACGGCAACGCCGAGCGCTATGCCGACGATGGTGAGCGCCAGCCGCAGTCTATGCTGCTGCCATTGGCGGAGTGTTACGAGTCCGAGGCCGTCTGTCATTTGTCTTCGTTCGATCCGTTATCTGAAACGATCCGGCCGTCCCGCATCGCGATCTTGCGTTCACAATGCGCCGCGGCATCCTCATTGTGCGTCACCAGAACGACGGTCGTTCCAAATTCGTCGTGTAAATTGTCGAGCAGCGCGATGATCTCGGCTCCCGTCTGCGAATCAAGATTCCCGGTGGGTTCGTCGGCCAGCAGAACCACCGGTTCAAAGACGAGAGCACGCGCGATCGCGATCCGCTGCCTTTCGCCTCCCGAAAGCTCGTCAGGGCGATGCGTGAGCCGCTCGCCCAGGCCGACCCTTTCCAGAAGTTCGGTAGACCTCCTATCCGCTTTTCGACGCCGATTTCCGTCGAGCCGTAACGGGAGGGAAACGTTCTCGATCGCAGAGAGCGTCGGGAGCAGATTGAATGTCTGGAAAATAAGCCCGATCTTCTTCCGGCGAAGCAGTGTGAGCTCATTGTCGGTCATTGTGTCGAGCGGACGATCTTCAAAATAGATCGTGCCTGAGGTAGGTTCATCCAGTCCGGAGATCAGGTTCAAAAGGGTTGATTTTCCGGAACCGGACGGTCCCATCAACGCTACCCGTTCGCCTCTTGAAATATCGAGATCCACGGCGTCGAGCGCCACCACTTCGTCGGCGGATTCGTAACGCTTCGTCACATTGTCGAACCGTATTATTCGATCCATCTGACCCTAAATTGTCCTGTCTGCGGATGCCGGATGCTGCGGTGCGTGGTAGAGTAAGCCAAAAGCCCGGGGCTGAGCTTACCCTTGATTTCGTTAAATATAAGGATAAAAAAAGCGAAAAGCAAAGGACTGTTTTAGTGCGGTATGAGATCTGGTGCTCTATTGATCGTTTATGTACTCGCGAGCTTCGGCTGCTCCGATACAAGGCCCGCCGGAAGCACGCCGCCCGGCCCGTCCGAAACTAGTTCCGCCGCGAATAAAGGGAATGAGGTGATGGCAGAACACCTCAAGCGGGACAGCGCCCCGTTCCGAAAGAACCGCGTCCGGTTTACTATCACCTCCGAGGACGAACCAAAAAAGGTCTACGAGATCGACACCGTGCGAAAACAGGCGGGCACGGACACGTTGACGTTGACCCAGATCGTAAAGCCGGCAGACGAATCTGACCTTGCCACGCTGACGATCGAGTCCGAAGGGAAACCGACCAGCGTGGCCACTTACATAGCTTCTATGGATGAATTCCGGGAAACCGATACGGGAAGAATGTTTTTTGGTGGATTGACCGCGGGTGAGCTGCTGGGCGAGTGGAACAAGTTTGATTATCGGCTGCTTAGCGAAAAGACCGTAGACGGCCAGCAAGTGCTGGAGCTCGAAGGGAAGTTAAAAAAGCCGGGCACGAGCCTGATCGCCAGGATGCACATCCTGATGCGGGCGGACAACTATGTCCCCGTCGAGCTTCACATGTTCGACGCCGCCGGGCGCCAGCTTCGGACATACAAGGTTACCGAGGTGGCCTCGGATCCAGAAGGAGCATACGCAGCAAAGACTGAGATCGAGAACCCGATCTATAAGAGCAAGATCGTTGTCGAGGTGCTCAGCCGGGACTTTCCGGCCAATGTTGATGAAGCATTTTTTACCCGGGACCGGCTGAAACAGATCTCGGCTGGATCGAAATAAGGCTTTGCCACAGTAGAATCGGGCACGGCGAACGATTTAACCGGGTCAAACATCAAACGAACCTAGGCTTACGAATACGGGGTTTTTCACTTTAATGAAGACATTTAATAGAACTTTTTTTCTCGCCACGGGTTTGGCTGCTGTGTTTTCGACGGGCGCTTTTGCACAGCAGGTAAAACGGACTCCGTTCGACGTTACGGGCTATCAGATCGACGCTCAGCTTGATCCGATCGAAAACAAGTTGACGGCGACCGCCGATGTTTCATTCGTGCCGGGCGAGGACACCCGGTCCGTGACATTTGAGCTCAACGGTTCGCTAAAGGTGGATTCAGTCGCGCGTTTGGACCGTCCTATCGCCGCAACGGGCCCGTCGGCCACAAAAGGCAGGGTTACGCAGCCGGCGGCGAAGGACTCGGAAGTTACCTTCGTTCAGGACCAGGTCGGCGTGTCAGATCTCGGACCGAGCGTCCGGATCGACCTCGGCGATAACGTTATCAAGGGCACGCCTGTGACGCTGCGTTTCAAGTACTCCGGGATCCTGAATACGCCGAGCGGCGGCCCACTGCTCAATAAGCGGCTTGCGTACATCGGGCCCGACCAGGGCTACTTGATGTACGCTGCCCGATGGTTCCCGTTCCATAATTACGCGGCGGATCTTGCTACGTCCGACATCACGATCTCACTGCCCGCCGGAATGCAGATCGCCGGTTACAGCGACCAGCCCGTGCCGTCCGCCGGCGGAAAATATCACTTCGTACAATCGAAGCCCGGCCTCGTCGGAAATTTCGCATACGGCAAATACGTTCCGCGAACGCTGAAATTCGGTGAATACACATTGAATTTCAACACGCGTCCCGGCTTTGACCAACAGGTCCAGCCGTTCGCCGAAACCATTGGCAAGGCCCTGGAGTTTTACACGAAGTCGTTCGGTGCACCCTCGATGGGCAAGACTTTGAGCGTTGTCCAGATCGATGACGAAAGCCTTGATTTCTATTCCTCGAACGGGATGCTCTTTATTTCCAGCCGCCAGTTGGAACAGCCGCGTGCCATTACTGAGGAACGGCTCCAGCGTGAGGCTGCCTATCAATGGTGGGGGCTGACCGTGGGCCTGAAATCGTTCGACGATGTATGGCTTTCTCAAGGGTTGGCAGAATACAGCGCATTTACACTTCGTGAGAATGGCCTTACAGGGGCGAAGCTTGACGCCATTCGGCGCGAGCTTCTTGAAAAAGCGCTTACTTTCGAGCAGACCGCTTCGCTTATTCGCGCTCCGGCAAATCTCGACGATCAGTCGACCGCTTACCAGTACATAATGTACGGCAAGGGAGCTCTTGTTTACCGTCTCCTACGTGAAACACTTGGCCAGGCAAAATTCGATCAGGTACTGCGAACTTTTCTAAACGAATATCGTGGTAAGAATGCTTCGATCGATGATTTTGAGAAACTGACCACGCGCATCGCCGGGCAAAACATGCGTTACTTCTTCGCCCGCTGGGTCGAAAGCACGGGGGTGCCTGAGTTCACCGCAGACTACCAGATCATCCGCACGCGAGGAGGTAAATTCATCGCCCGCGGAACGGTGAAACAGAACTACGATAATCTGCGGCTTCCGCTGGACGTCCAGCTCCGGTCGGAAGGCGAGGGCGGGTCGAAGACGGTGACTGTCAAGGTCGAGGATGCGAGCGCTGATTTCAATATCGAATCCGACGGGAAACCGTTAAATGTAAACATCGATCCCGGTTACAAGCTTTTGCGTATTTCGCCCGATCTTCGCGTTTCGTCTGTCGCCCGGCGCGGGATCGAGCAGATGAAGGAAGGCAATTATGCCGACGCGCAGGCGCAGTTTGAAGCGGCGTTGAAACTCGACCGTTCGAATTCGTGGATCTACTATCACCTCGGCCTGCTGTTCCTCGAGCAGCGGAACTACGATCTTGCGATCGATAATTTCAAAGCGGCCCTGAGCGGGCACATTACCCCGCAGTGGCTGCAGGTCTGGTCCAATATCAAAATGGGCAACGCGTATGATGCGAAGGGCGATCGCACACGGGCAATAGCAATGTACAAACGTGCGGAAACGCTTGGCGACAACTACGATAATGCCCAGGAGGCGGTTAAAAAGTACCAGGCCACGCCCTACGATCCGAAGGAAAAGGACGCCACAGCAGTGAATTAGAATCCACAATTAGAGAAAAGAACCAGGCGAGCCGCTGTCGGCTCGCTTTTATTTCTATAGCAACGCTTTGAGTAGTCGTGCGAACAACGTCTTGTGGCCCTTTTGCCATCAAAAAGGTTACTTTTGGTCTTAAAAGCCAGCTCTCTCTCCAACCTTAAACGACATTTTGCAAAATGTAGGAGTTTCCCATGCGTAAGTCCTTTTCCGTGACCGTTCAGATCATTTTGATCTGCGTAGTAATGGCGGCAGCGCAAACAAAGCCGCTGAGGAATTCTGACGTAGTTGAGATGTTCAAAGCCGGTTTACCCGAATCCACGATCGTTCTGAGTATCCAGCGATCAAGGTCCGATTTTGACGTATCCCCGGAGGCGTTGATCAAATTAAAAAAGGAGGGAGCGACCGAAAAGATCCTTGACGCGATGCTCCGTTCGGATTCCCTCGGCGGCTTTCCGGGCACTTTTGCCGAAGACGCGTTCGGGACCAGTTTGGGTTCCAGCATCGTGCTCGTAGACGGTACAAATCGCACCCAACTGAAACGAATGACTCCCACCTCCAAGACCAACTCGGCCGTCCGGGCGATCCCTTATGTCGGAATATTCATGAAGGGCAAAACCTACGCGGTCTTTAACGGCGGCCGAAGCGAAGTCCGGAGCCGAACTTCATCACCCGAATTTGAGATAGGCATCAGCTCCGATCTGAAGATCTCTGATGCTGTTTATATGGTGCGGCTCGAACCATCTAAAGACACCAGGCGGTCAGAGGTTATGCGAATGGGAGACCTGGGCGGCAGCACGGGAGTTCGGAAGAAAGACATAGTGCCGATCAAGATAGAGGAACTGCAAGACCGGACACCTCAGATCTTCGGAATAACGTTTTACAGGATCAAGACCTCGACGAGGATCCCGCCGGGTGAGTACGCGATAGTTGTAAATGGAAATCTGTTTTACGATTTCGGTACGGCGATGATCCCATAACTGAAGTCGGATAGAAAAAGGGCGAGCCGTTTCCGGCCCGCCTTTAGTCCCCCCTTGAACATCCAGGTTAGAACCTGAATTTTGCACGGAATTGGCCGACACGAGGGCCGCCGATCGAGTTTGTGATCACACCGAAATCGACAGAATCCTGGAGGTCGCTGTTAGGCGGTGCGAGATTCACACGATCGAACACATTGAATAGGTCGAAACCGACTTCGATGCTCATCCTTTCCGTGATCTTCGTCGATTTAGCAAAACTCAGATCGAACCGGTTGGTCGTCGGACCGCGGAACGTGTTTCTTCCGAGGTTGCCAAACCCGCCCAGGGGCGAACTGAAGCACTGCCGAGTGATCGGGGTTAGCTCGTCGGTACTTCCTTGGCCGATAGAACAACCCGGATTATCCGGAGTGAAGTTAGGTCGCCCGAAGCCCAAACGGTATAGGCCGCCCGAACCCCGCGTAAGATCTGCATATTGTGCCGCCGTCGCGATCTCTGGCTCCGAAGCAAACACCGTGAACGGCGTTCCCGATTGTGCCTGAAAGAAACCCGCTATCGACCAGCCCTTGATCCAGGCGCTGTCCGAACCACCCGTCGGGATGTCCCAAACGAAGTTCGTGCTGAAACGATGCGTGCGGTCAAAATCGGAGAGTCCCCGGTTGTTATCAATGTTGCGCGCGTCGCCTTGGGCGATAAATCCGCTGTTCGGGACGTCAGGTTT
>DATFEW010000203.1:0-2824 GCA_035250805.1 Pyrinomonadaceae bacterium | reverse complement strand
CGGGAGATTATTTACGATGTGGTCCAAAACCTGGATCAGCGCACCGTACCGGAAATTTTGCCGGACCTGATGCTTAAACAGCATGGGCTGATTCCGCGGGCCCGTGCAGTTTCGGAAATTCATTTTCCTCCTGAAAACTCCAGAATTGCCGATTACGAAACATTTCGGAGCGATGCGCATCGACGTCTTATCTTTGAAGAGTTTTTTTGGCTTTCGTTTGGTCTCCAGATGAAACGTGGTCAGCGAATACAAGAACCGAAGGGAGCGATGATTGAGATCCCTGACGAAACTAGAAAACGTATTGCAAAGCTATTGCCCTTCGAACTCACCAATGCACAAAAACACGTGATCGAACATATCTTAGAAGATATGCGCTCCGACGCGCCGATGAATCGCCTTGTGCAGGGGGACGTCGGCAGCGGTAAGACGATCGTCGCGTTCATCGCGATGTTCGTCGCGATGGAGAACGGCTACCAAACCGCGCTGATGGCGCCGACGGAGATCCTGGCGGACCAGCATGCTCGCAATGCCGAAGCCATATTCCGCGAAACAGGATACCGGATCGGCCTCCTAACCGGCAGTATGAAGGCCGCTGAGAAACGCAAAGCACATGATGCTATCTCAAAAGGCGAAGTTCATCTTGTTATCGGGACGCACGCTGTCATCCAGGAAGCGGTAAAGTTTGAGAATCTCGGGCTCGCGGTGATCGACGAGCAGCATCGATTTGGAGTACTGCAGCGGGCCGAACTTACCAGACGTGGTTATAACCCTGATGTGCTGGTAATGACAGCTACGCCCATCCCCCGCTCACTGGCGATGACGGTTTACGGCGATCTCGACGTTTCGATCATCGACGAAATGCCTCCGGGCCGTACGCCGATAAAAACCGTCGTCCTCGGGGAGGACCAACGGGCGGGAGTTTACAAAGGCATGGCTCGAGAGATCGATCTTGGAAGACAAGTATATGTCGTTTACCCTCTCGTGGAGGAGTCCGAAAAACTGGACCTCAAGGACGCAACTAAAATGTACGAAGAACTGCGCGACCGCATTTTCCCGGATAGGACGGTCGGACTGATCCACGGCCGGATGAAAGCAGCCGAAAAGGAAGAAGCAATGCGGTCCTTCGTGAATGGCGAGCTGAACATACTGGTTTCAACTACCGTCATCGAGGTAGGGGTGGATGTGCCGAACGCTACTCTTATGGTCGTCGAACACGCGGAACGCTTCGGGCTATCGCAGCTTCATCAACTTCGCGGGCGCGTAGGCCGCGGAGCGGAACAGAGTTTTTGCGTTCTGCTCACCGGCGATAAGAAGACCGCCGTAGCAAAGGAACGGCTCGGAATAATGGAAAAAACGAACGATGGATTTAAGATCGCCGAAAAGGATCTTGAGATACGAGGGCAGGGTGAGATACTCGGCACGCGGCAATCAGGGATTCAAAACTTCAAGATCGCGAATATTGTCCGCGACCTCGAGATCCTCGATGAGGCAAGAAAGGCGGCTGAGCATTACCTCATCGAAAAACGCGTCTCAAACGAAACTGCAGCGATGGTCCAGTACATTCGGCGCGACGCCCGGTTCAAACTGGCTGGCATCGGCTGACCCCGGTGACAAATGACGGGTGACAAGGGACGAGAAAAGGGGAGACACGAACCCCCTGTCTCGTCGTTCTTCACGAACCCGGAATCAGGTGTTTTTTCCAGTGACTCATCACTTGTCACCCGTCACTGCTGTTACAGTTCCTGTTACAATCGACCTATGCGTATCATCGCCGGCGAATTCCGCGGCCGCGTGATAAAAAGCCCTCCAGATTCGAGAACACGGCCGACATCCGATCGCCTGCGCGAAACGCTGTTCAACGTGCTTGCACCGCGGATCGAGGACGCCCGTTTTCTCGATCTTTGTGCCGGCTCGGGCGCTATCGGAATGGAAGCATTATCACGCGGGGCCTCCTACGTTACGTTCGTCGACCGTTCTAGAAAAGCTTGCGCGCTGATCGAGGAGAACCTGGATCTGTTAGAGATTCCTGAAGATCAAACCGATATTCATGCGCTTTCAGCCGAAAACTTTGTCGGACGAAGGCACGTAAATGGCTGGGACATTGTGTTTTACGATCCTCCATACGAAACGGATTACGGACTTGTATTGTTCGAGTTCGGCTCGAAGGAAAGCAGGCTTTTGAATCACGAAGGGATCTTTATTGCAGAGCATCACACAAAAAACAATCTCCCGGACACCTCCGGCTTGCTGCGACGATGGCGCATCCTGAAACAGGGCGAAACTTCTTTGAGCTTCTATGAACGAAATTAGGAAAGGACACAGATGAAGATCTTCGTCTGGTTAATTCTTTGTCTAATTTGGGGAACGACCTGGATCTTTATAAAGATCGGGCTCGAAGACCTGCCGCCGATCACATTTGCCGCCTCAAGATTCATTCTCGCAGTCCTCATACTCGCCCCGTTGATCGCGGCGTTCGAGCTAAGACTGCCGCGGACCCGTTCAGAGTGGAAGCTAATAGCTCTAACAGGTGTTCTTCAATTTTCGGTAAATTACAGCCTGGTTTTTTGGAGCGAGCAATACATCACCTCCGGTCTCGCCGCCGTTTTGCAGGCAATGATAACCGTGTTCGGTTTGTTGTGGGCCTGGATATTTCTGCCCGAAGAACGGATCTCAAAGCGGAAGATCACAGCAGTCGCGATGGGCATCGTTGGTGTTGCAGTGATATTTATAGATCAGCTCCGAATCGAGAGTGTGTGGGCATTTGCCGGATCGGTAGCGATCGTGCTTGGGGCCTTCGCAGCTGCGCTGGCTTCTATATTGGTCA
>DATFEW010000190.1:0-16629 GCA_035250805.1 Pyrinomonadaceae bacterium | reverse complement strand
ATCGACAAAACCCTCGAAATGCCGATGGTCGCGGGTAACGAACAGGCTCGAAAACAGGTAGAGGACGGCCGGAAAGAAACGATCGAGGATGCCAAGAGTCCGGTTTCGCAGGCAGGCCGCGCCGTTACTGGGTTTGCCTGGCAGGTAATTGGGCTGACCATCTTCGCAGGCATCTTCATGTTGTTTGCGCTGGCAATGGGTGGAACACTTTATTTCTGGCAAGCATTCTCCGCGGCGGTATACGCGGCTTTCCCGGTAGCGGTGGTGCGATTCTTTCTTAACACGCTGGTCCTTTACCTCAAGGACCCGTCGGATATCCATCCTATCCTCGGTCAGGGTTCCCTTATTCAGGACAATCTCAGTTTCCTTGTGACGGCTTCGCAGAATCCGGTGATCTACAGTTTCCTTGCATCGATCAGCCTGCTTTGGTTCTACTGGATATTTATGAACGCGATCGGATTGAAGAACACAGGTGAAAAGGTAAGCGGATCGATCGCGTGGACGGCAGTTCTGGTTGTGTGGGCCGTGATAGTCCTATTCGGTATGGCCGCCTCATGGGCGTTTCCGAGTTTTATTAGTTGAGAAGCCTGACCGTAAGGGAGGACTTACACGCCAGCCCTTCCTTACATCAGGCTTCTGCTTATTCATATCTCAAAGCCTCGATCGGGTCTAGGCTTGCCGCCTTCCACGCTGGCCATAAGCCGAAGAAAATGCCGATGCCGACACTCGCGCCGAGGCCCGCGATCGGGGCCCAAAGCGGCACGTACGACGGCATTATCATTTGAACTCCGAACGACAGAAGCCATCCGATAAGGAGGCCGATAACGCCGCCGAAGCCGGTCAGTGTAGCAGCCTCGATCAGAAACTGCATAAGAATATCCGACTTCTTTGCGCCGATGGCTTTTCGGATGCCGATCTCTCGGGTCCTTTCTGTAACGGACACAAGCATAATATTCATCACGCCGATGCCGCCGATCATCAGGCCGACTGAGGAGATCACCACCATAGCGAGAAACACGCCGCCTGTAATCGCCTTGAACTGGTCCACCAGGCTCGCCGCAGTTTCCATCGCGAAGTTGTTCTTTTCACCAAACTTCACTTGACGTCGCTGTCGTAAAAGGTCCTGGACGTCGTCTTTGGCCTTATCGAGCATCCCTTCCTTGGCCACGGCCAGAATGAACATGTCCTCGGCGTTCGGTTTGAGCTTAAGAGCTGCTCCCAACGGCATGTAAATGATATTCGTCTGATCGTTGTTGCCGCCCCCTCCGCCAAAAAGCTGCTCCCGCTTTTCGAGGACCCCAATGATCCTAAAGTCCTGTCCCCCGATCTCGATATGCTCTCCAAGCGGGGATTCATAAGGGAAATATGACTCCCGTACAAAATCACCTATGACGGCAACATTGGATTTTGAGTCGTGCTCCGACTGGGAAAACCATCGCCCGTCGATCAGAACCTCGCCGGGCGCCCTATCGACTTCCGGCATCGTACCCTGCAACAAAACCGACGATGAGGTTTTACCATTCTTTCCTGTAACGTTTATCTTGCCGCCAAAAAAACTATTCGAAATATCGAGGTAAGGAACAGCGACCTCGATCGACGAAAGACCGTTGATCGCCTCGGCGTCCTCCATGGTCAGCGGCTTCCGCATACGCTCTTCGCGAGTCGGGGCGCTCGTACGAATCCCGATATCCATTTTGTAAAGGAAGATCGAGCGGGTTCCGAAAGATTCGACCTCCTTCTCGACCGCGACGTTGATGCCGCTGATGATCGAGGAGATAAGCATTACCGTTATTACACCAACCACTACGCCAAAGATCGTTAAAAAAGAACGGAGCTTATGCGAGCGAAGCGTATCAAACGCCATCTTGAAGTTTTCATAAAATGAACTTGTGAGTAGTTTCATTTCTTCAGTCCGCTCTTAAAGCCTCGATCGGATCAAGCCGCGCCGCTTTCCAGGCCGGAAACAGTCCAGCCAATATCCCTACGCCACCCGAGACTCCAATCGCGAAGATCGCAGACCAAAGCGGTATTCGCGTCTGGAAAACAAACGCGGTCAGGACAATGCCAATTATCTCGGCAATGATAAGCCCGATAGTCCCGCCAATGGCTGAGAGAGTCGCCGATTCGAACAAGAATTGCTTGAGGATGTCACCTTGTTTCGCACCGACACTTTTCCTTATCCCGATCTCCTTGGTTCTTTCTGTTACTGCGACCAGCATTATGTTCATAATGACGATCGCTCCTACGACCAAAGCGATCGTCGGAACCAGGATAATTACGAGAAATGTCGGCCCAAGGATCCGATCGCGGATTCCCGTAATCGCGTCGGGCGTTAGAATGCCAAAAGTATCCTTTTCCCCAAACTCGAGCTTTCGCTTCATCCGCAAAAGCATTCGGGCCTCTTCAACCGAATCGTCGAATACTTTGTCGTTTATTGACGTAACGACGAAATATGGAGCGCGCGCGTTTCTCAAACCGCCGAAATTTGCGCCGAATGTTTTTATCGGAAGCTGAACAAAATTATCCTGCGGCTGGCCAAAAACCGTGCCCTTTGTCGCCTGAATGCCGATGATACGATAGGGGATTCCCTGAATAGTGATCTCGCCCCCGAGCGCGTTGCCTGAAGGGAAGAGCTTGTTAGCGACATCGCTGCCGATGTAAGCAACTCGCATGGAGTTATTGTTCTCCGACTCGGAGAAGTACCGCCCCTCCGCGATGTCGAGCTTTTCGATGTCCGCAATTACAGGTTCCGCGCCCGTTATCTGAACGTCACTAAGAGTTTCATTTTCCCGTTTAACATCCCGCGACGTGTTTCCAGCCTTTGCGCCGATCTTATCTATCAATTGCGCGTGCTCCCGAATAAAATCCCGCTCGTCGAAAGTTAATTCCTTATTCCTCCTCTGGGCGGCGGCGATCGTGTCCGTGTCCTTGAAATCGTCGAAGCTGAATCGTCTGATAGTGAAAGAGTTCGAGCCGATACCGGCGATCTTTTCATCCACATAGGCGTTAAAGCCTTGCAGTAGCGAGAGCACGACCATGAAAGCAGTTACGCCAATGATCATTCCGAGCAGCGTCAGGAACGACCGCAGCTTGTGTGCCCAAATCGCTGATAATGCGAGCTTTAATGTGTCGCTAAGATTCATCTTGTCGGTGGGTGATACAGAATATTATACGAAATGACATTCCAAAGGTTTACTTCCCATCGGCGTTCGTAATAAACCACAGTTTAGACGTAGCAGCGAGTCAGACCTTTGCTCGGAATATCTTCCAGAGAGAGGCCAAGTGGCAAAACAGAACGATCGGCACGATCACAGTCGGAAGCCAGATATACGGAAAATAAAAGAGCGCAATGTTTGGCTGGTCGAAAGCAAGTTTTTGGATCGGAGAAGGCACGCATAAAACCGCAGTAGCCACGATATTGATCAAGAGCACTAAGGCGAAAACGTTCCAAGCGGCGAGAAGTTTTGTGTTAACGCGGCCGCCGCGAAATGCGACGAAATACACGATCGGGGCCGTGATTCCTGAAAGAATATCGAAGTTCGAACCGTGATATGTCATGATCTCCGGGACCATCCCGGCCGCGAAAAGCCAGGCAAGAACAAGTTCAACCGGGATGCGGATCGTGTGAATGAGCGTCAAATGCGCCAGAGGGAGTTTTTCAATCACTGACTCCCGGGCGAAGACAAAGTAAATGATGATGAAAAGAAGGACGGGTAGCGGGCCGAAAAGAAAGAGGCGGGGCGGTACGGCATCCGTATTCAAAAAGAACCCGCCGGATGCGAGAACGGCCTGGAAGATCATCCAGGCCGGTAAAATAAAGAGGAGAACTTTTGCTGCGATGGAGTTTGTCCCGGCCCTCAGGACAGCAGTGACGAATATTGCAACGGTTACAAAGGACGTAATCAGAAAGGTGATCGAAACATAGGCCGGGACCTGTTCGATCATTTTATCTTCTCGTCCTTTTCGATCTGTCCGTCGCGGATAGTGATCACGCGATGGGCTCGCTCCGCTACATCATGTTCGTGAGTTACGACGATGATCGTGTTGCCTTCGGCATGGAGCTTTTCGAAAAGTTCCATGATCTCCTGGCTTGTTTTCGTATCGAGGGCGCCCGTAGGTTCGTCCGCGAGAAGGATCGACGGGTGATTTACTAGTGCACGTGCGATCGCAACACGCTGACGCTGACCTCCGGAGAGCTCGTTTGGACGGTGCATGACTCGGTCACCAAGCTCGACCGACGCAAGTGCCGCCTGTGCTTTATCATGACGCTCACCCGCGCGCATGCCCGCATAGATCAAAGGCAGCTCGACGTTATGAAGCGCCGTCGCACGTGCGAGAAGATTGAATGTTTGGAAAACGAAACCGATCTCCTTATTTCGAATATGCGCGAGTTCGTCGTCGGACATATCAGAAACGAGATGGCCGTTGATCCAATAGTTACCTTTTGTTGGCGAATCGAGACAGCCGATCAGATTCATGAGCGTCGATTTTCCCGATCCGGATGGTCCGATGATCGCCAGGTACTCGCCCTTCCTCACCTCAAACGAAACATCACGGAGCGCGTGCAGTTCTTCGACGCCCATTTGGTAGGTCTTCCAAATGTTTTCCATCGAGATCAGCGTTCTCACGGCCGCTGTTGCCCCATTTCCGTTCTCGACCGGTTTGCCGTTTTCGTTATCCATGAATCGGTACATAACCGTTAGCTCGTAGGCGAGGCTTCGCCCTCTTTCTTCTCTTGTTTCTTGACCACCTGGTCGTCCTTCAGCGTGTTCAACACCTTGCTCGGGCCAGTGATAACTACTTCGCCGGCGGAAAGCCCGGATATTATCTGGATCTCCGATTCGCCTGTGATCCCGGTTTCAACAGGCCGGAATTTCGCTTTGTTGCCCTCAAGAACATAGACACCCTTTATCGGTTTCGGCTCTTCGGCCGTCTCAGAGCTGCCGCCTGCGGGCGTCGGCGAGGGTGACTCCGGCTTCTTCTCAACGATCGCCTGTAGCGGCACACTTATCACTTGATGAACGGTGTTCGTAGTGACCGTCGCCGTGGCGCTCATACCGGGTTTCAGCCCGTTTTGCATCTCCTCCGAGATGTTTTGAAGGAGCAATACCACCTTAAATTCCTTTGCTTCCTGCACATTGATGTTTTGGGTAATTCCGCCGGTCGTCTGCGTCTTGCCAACCGCTAATGGCGTCTTCTGTATAACTTCAGCTTCGATCTCCTGATCTCCAAAAGCGTCCACCTTGACCTTCGCCTTTTGTCCGACCGCAACCTTATCGATCTCGGTTTCGTCAACCTTGACTTCGACGTTAATACTGGACATGTCGGCAATGGTCATTAAAGGAGTCGTTGAAAGTCCGGCGACCGCGAATGTACCGACACGAGCCGGAATCTCCGCAATGACACCGTTCATCGGAGCAACCTGCATCGTCTTATCTTTCAGGTTTTCCTGACCGCGGAGGGAAGCGGATTGCTGATTGGCACGGGATTGACTTGAGCGAACGTTAATATTTGCCGTATCGACCGCACGCCGGGCGTCTCGTACGGCAACGGCCTGCTGATTCACTCTGGACTGAGCTTCCCTTACGGAGATGCGCTGTGATTCGAGTCTTGCTTTTGCGGTATCCAATGAGACACGAGCGTTTTCAACACGGTCCTTCGCCGCATCATATTCCGATCTGGCGATCACTCCGCTTTCTAAAAGCTGCTCGCTTCGCTTAAGTTCGCGATTTGCCGCGTTCAGTTCAACTTGGGCGCGGTCGACCTCGGTCTGCGCCGTAACTACCCCCTGACGGGCATTTTCGACAGCCACCTGGGCTCCATTTAAACTCTGTTGAGCCTGAGAGAGCTGGTTATTTGCAGCGGCGACCTGAGTTTGCGAAGCACTCACGTCACTTTGGGCGGATTGGAATGCGGCCAACTGAGCGTCGGTGCTCGACTCGAATTGTTCGGGGTCAAGCCTGACTAGCGGCGTACCCTTCGTTACATTCTGTCCTTCCTGGACGAAGATCTCTTCTATTCTTCCCTGGACCTCACTCGTAAGGTTTGTATACTGCGCAGGGCGAACTTCTCCCGATGAGGTTACGGTCGAAGTGAGCACCTCTTTGACTTCCACTGTTACGGTCGTAACTTCCGGAACGTCCGTCCGTGTCGCCAGGATGCTCGCAACAATTATAGTCACCAGGACCACTCCTGCGACCGCGCCAATTATTATCTTTTTCTTACGGCTCATCGCCATATTTCGTCTCTCCGATACGTATTACGCGTTGAAGTAAAGGTATTACAATTGTGATTTGATGGATCACCCGATCAAGCCGTACTACGAAAAATGTTCAGCCAGTGTTTCAAGTTTCTCATCAGACTTTAGATGCTAAATTGTTGAAAACAGGTTGACGCGATTGCGGTCCTCCATATAGGATTTTGAGATCGAATTTGATAAACTGTCCGTTGCCCTTTTTCATCATAAAAATTAGCATAATATTGAAGGTTTACGCTTGCTATGAAGCAATGCAGTAATTGCAAAAAAGAAGCTAGAGATACATCGAAATTCTGCGATGAATGCGGAACGCGGTTCGAGGCAGGCTCGTCTTCGGAGGACCCTGCGGCGTCGCCGGAGACACATAAAGATGAGTTTGAACGTTCCCCTGTTTTGGATAGAATAAGCAGCCCTAATTTTCAGGGCGCAAGTGTGACGTCCGTTGGGATCCCGCCGATCGTCGAGCGCCAGCCGGAGAATGACAACTCAGGCCGAATAGACGTGGAACAAGAGGATTTCTCGGTCCACGCAAAACTTTTGATCGAACGAGGAAACGCTGCCAATACAGAATTTCCGCTGGTAGCTGACGAGTCAAACATCGGTCGATGGGACGCCGATAATGGGATCTTTCCGGACATCGACCTCGATGCGTACGATCCGGATTCGAAAGTCTCTAGAAAACATGCTCGGATCATTCGCCGTGACGAAGCTTATTTTATAGAGGATCTCGGATCCACCAATGGAACGTTTGTAAACAGGGGCCGGCGGCTCCTGCCTGGTACTCCCCAAGTCCTAAACGAGGGCGATGAGATCATTGTCGGGAAAACGTTTTTGAGGTTTCAGATAAACCGTTAGTTAATTTCGAGCAATGGCAAATTGTCGTGAATGTAATTCGGTGATCACGGAGGGCGAGCCGTTTTGCGGCGTTTGCGGCCTCGCGGTTCCAAAGACCGCAGCCGCCGCTGCGCCAGTTGCGGTCAAACCGGACGACCCTTTTGAGGGCACGATCGTAATGGATCCGGAAGAGCTTGCGCGACAGGCCACAGGCCTGAAAAGGCCAGAGGCCCGAGAGGAGCCTTCCATTGTCGAGGCAGCTGATATCAAAAAAGGGATAGAAGAGGCTGCCCCGGAACCCGGAATTGACCCGAACTCCGTACCGACTCCTGCGATCCTTGATAAGGCTACAAGCGAAAGCCTCGACGTTCGGTCAACCGCTGATTATCAAATCAAAAAGTCCGCTACGAGCGAGGCTCTCGAAGCGGGAGCAACTGAATTTGTGGACTTCGGCCTTCCCGAAACACAAGCCACACAGACACAAGCGACGAAGACACCCGGGGTCGATCACGACGCCACTACCGCCAAAACTCCGATTGCGGAACTCGATGACTATGCCGCACCGGAAACCCCGGTTTCGGAAGCGGAACCCGCTGCTGAGCCAATGATCGCCAAGCCTGATGATGAGCTGCCTGGGCACGAGTTCGCATCGTCCAACCCTATCTACGACTCCGTGAGGATCGTTGCCCCGGACCTTCCCGAATCGCAGGATTTTGTATCAACAAGAATTCCTACACAGGGCGACCTGTCGATGCCCGGCAGTGAGAATTCTCCAGCTAAGATCGAGCCGCGCCAATACACGAGTCCGAACATAGGCGAGGGCGACACCGACGGGCGAAGATCTGCCCGGCTGAAACCGTTGACTGAAGGCGCCGTCCTGAACGGTCGCTACGAGATAATCCGAAAGATCGGTGGCGGCGGGATGGGTGCAGTATATCTGGCGAGCGACAACAATCTCGGCGGTGTGTTGCGTGCGGTCAAGGAGATGATCCAGGCTCACATCGAAGAGGAGCAGCAGGAAAAGGCGGTCAATGATTTCAAACGGGAATCGATGATCTTGTCGAGTCTCGATCATCCGTCGATCCCGACGATCTTCGATTATTTTTACGACGAAGCCGAAAGTCGTTTTTATCTCGTTATGAAGTATATTTCTGGCGGCGACCTTTCGGCAAGGATCAGATCGGCCCCAGAAGGCAAAATCGATGAAGCAACCGTTACAGAATGGGCGCTGCAAATAATCGATGTCCTGAATTATTTGCACAACCAGCCCTCGACCATCGTGTACCGCGACCTAAAGCCATCGAACATCATGATCGACTCGAATTCGGGACGTGTTATGTTGATCGACTTCGGCATCGCACGCTCGATAAGTCAGCGCGAAGAAAAAGGTGTGACGGCCGTCGGTACAATGGGCTATGCGCCGCCCGAACTGTTCAGTGGAAACGTCGAGCCCCGGTCCGATATTTACAGCCTCGGTTCGACAATGTTTCACCTTTTGACGGGTGCTGATCCGCAGAGCAATCCGTTACTGATCTTCGATTTCCAAAAGAATCCGAGACCGCGCCAGATCAATCCGCGATTGTCTGACCAGATGGAACAGATCCTGATGCAGGCTGTTGAATACAATGCCGATGCACGGTTCCGTTCGGCGGGTGAAATGCGGCAGGTGCTTGAGCAACATCTTGGCAACCTGCGCGCGGGGAACATCACGTATGGCGTTACTGAGGCTCCTGAGGCCGTTAGTCTCGAAAACCAGATCGTCTTTTGCGGGTTTTGCGGACAGCGAATCGTTGCCACCGATATGTTTTGCGCCTTTTGTGGTGCAAAGCAGCCGATAGCGCAGCACGGCGTACACTCCGGGGTTTATACAAAGGCCGCGGTCACAGCGCGTTTGCTGATCGAAGGAACGGCCGAACTCACTATGCCGGCGTTCTCTTTGCAAAAAGACGAGAACCTGCTTGGACGACGCGACCCGATGTCGAATATTTTCCCGGAGATCGACCTCTCGAAGTATGATCCGCAGACAAAAATATCGCGAAGGCACGCCCGTATCTGGCGTGACGGCGGAAACTTTCTGGTCGAGGACCTAGGCTCTTCGAACGGAACACTTCTGTCGCCTGGCGGCGTCGATGCGGTTCGTCTTACGCCGCATCGTCCGCAAGTACTAGCAAACGGAGACAAGATCAAGCTTGGCGATACGACTTTGCATTTCGTCGTCGAATAACACTTAATGAGTTCAATGGCTGATAGTGCCCAGCGGCTCAAAACCAGGGGCGAAGAAATAGTCGTGAGTTTTGTGCCCGCCGAGGTCCGGGCCCCTTTCACGCTTCGATGTGCAGCTCTAATTGTCGACTACCTGCTAGTGGTTTTTGCCCCTGTATTCTTCCTGCTTCTGGCACGCTTTTTCGGCGATGACGGCACCGCCTTGCTCAATGGCGAACTGAACAATGTCGGGTGGATGATCGCAGCTCTGGTTGCGGTGGCAAATTTACTGATTCTTCCCTTGGCAGCCGGCCGCTCAGCAGGTAAGATGCTCACCGGACTCAGAATAGTAAGCATGCACGGGACACAGGCGTCCTTCAAGCGGGTCTTTCTGCGCCAGACTCTGGGCTATTTTGTAACCGTGATCACCCTTGGCATTGGTTTTTTCATCTGTGCACTCAACCGCCGCGGCCGGGCACTTCACGATTTTATGGCGGGCACCGTGGTTATTCAGGCGAAGAAACAGCTGGTCCACTGAATGATTTATGGCACAGTTGGTATTCAAGAACTCCAGCACCCCAATGGAGAACGTACCGCTAACACGGTTGCGTACTACGATCGGCCGATCCGCCCGCAGCGACCTGTGTATTCCGGATGCTTTCGCGTCACGACTGCACGCCGAAGTAAGGCAGGAAGGCGACAGTTTTTGGCTGCAGGACTTAGGTTCGGCAAATGGCACGAGATATAACGGCGCTCCGGTTAAAGCTCCCGTTCCACTGTCATCGGGTGGCGAGATACAGATCGGCGAGACCACGATGGTATTTGAGGACGATCGCGTCGTTCCCCAGATGCATTCCACATTGATCGCAAATCATACGGAGGCGCTAGACCCTTCAAGGACTATTTCCTTTCAGAGCAGGAAGATCCCTACCACAGAGCTTCTAAAGGAACAATTTTCATCGCGTAACGATCTCCTGGGGCTGATCTCGAAAGTGGGTGTCGCCTTGTTGAGTTCGACCGGAGTAAGTGACACGCTGAATCAGGTAGCGGCTTTAGTGTTTGAAGCGGTTCCCGCCGACCGATGCGTGATCATGCTGCGGGACAATACGCTTCCCGACGGAATGAAAATCATGGTGGCACGCGATCGTGGGTCGGAGGAACAGCTTCAGGAAGTCCGGATCAGCCGGTCCGTTATGGATGAGGTCCTCAGGAACGGAAAATCCGTGCTCACAGCGGATGCCCAGCACGATCCCCGGTTCATGAGCCAGACGATCGCCCTACAGGGCATCAGGTCTGTTCTGGCGGTGCCATTAAGTGTGGACGAACGTGATATCTTCGGGCTCATCTACGCGGATTCACCGACTTGGGAGACGACCTTCACGGAAGAACACCTGAATATACTCACGACGCTAGCCTCCGTTGCATCGATCCGGGTTGAGAATGCCGCACTCGCTGACGAGCGGTTTGCTCGAGAGAGGATGGAACGCGAGCTTGAGCTCGCGACCGAGATCCAACAGAGGTTTCAGCCTTCGGGGCCTCCCCAGATCGAAGGTTATGAATTCCAGGGAATCTCATTCTCGTGTTATGAGATCGGCGGTGATTATTATGACTTTATCACGACGCCGGAAGACCGAATGTTGGTCGCTCTCGGGGATGTTTCCGGAAAAGGCACTGCTGCGGCGCTGCTTATGTCGAGCCTTCATGCCGCGATACATGCGCAGGTTGCAGCGAACAGCCCGCTACACGATACGATCATCTCAGTGAACGGTTACCTCGCAGAGATCACGCCGGCCAATCGATTCGTGACGCTTTTCGCAACCGAGCTCGATCCTGCCACCGGAGCGCTTCGATACATCAATGCCGGACATAATCCTCCGATCATCGGCCGAATCGACGGTACGGTGGAGCAGCTATCTTCAGGCGGTCTTCCCCTCGGCATCATGGAAGGAGCAGAATACGAGGTTGGGGACGCTCAACTCAACCCCGGTGAGGTGCTCGTGATCTACTCCGACGGCGTTTCCGAGGCAGTGAACCTACAGGAGGAAGAATTTGGTACTGAAAGGCTTTCAGAAGTTATAAAGGCCAATCTTCGCTCCTCCGCTGCCGGGATCCGCGATAAGGTAGAATCGGCTCTTTCGGCTTTCACTGGGACAGCGCCCGCCAACGACGATATCACCCTCGTTATTGTGAAAAGAACATAGGTAAAACGGCGTTCGGAAGGCCTCTAGGGCGTCAGTTCCGGGCGTTAAAACTTGTTGACCCACCTGTCCGCTTAGCGTAAAATCAAGATGGCGAGGTTCTTCGCCGCCTGCCTAATGCCTCAGAGAAAGCTTCGAATAAGCCTTGTCTATTTTGTCGTCTGCGCACTTTTGCTCATCGGCTTGGTGCCCCTCTTGCTGACCGGCTACATCCTTTCAGGACGTAGTGCTGGCGAGTTGCGCGCGGTCGAAAATCGATACCAGATCCAATTGGTGCAGGAAAAAGGCCGCCAGATCGAGATGTTCGGGCGTCGGCATACTGACCTTGTAAAAGGGCTTGCCAACTCATTTGGGCTCGCGAACGATCCGAAGATTTTTGGACTTCCGCAAACGGACCGCCAGTTAAGTAATACGCTAAGGGAGAACCCGGACGTGCTTGCGCTGTATGTTCAACCTGCTGCGGGAGAACCACTTTCGCTCTACCGTTCGGGGAGCATCGCAAAAACTGAGATCGATGGGATCGCAGAGGGGGTCATACGACTCATTGGCAACGAACCGCTCTACATCAGCGATCCACAGATCGCCGGAGCTGCGAAGGAACCCGTCATTACGATGGCTTCGAGCGCGACCAATGAAAACGGAAGGATTGCAGCGGTTGTCGCGATAATTTCGCTGCGGAACATAGCGAGATCGGTCGTCGGTGTAGAGCAAACCACTGAAAAGGAGCTTTGGGGTTCGGGACGGCCGATCGTTTTTGTTGTCGACCAGACCGGACGCGCGCTCTTTCATCCGGACGCGCACCTGGTCCAAAAGCAGCAGATCCTGTCAAATCTTAAGATCGTTTCGGAATGGCAGGAATCCAACAGGCAAATACAATCCGGGCTCGTGCCTTTCACGGGAGAGTACGACGGGGTCAAGCACGAGATGATCGGCGCGTATTCCACCGTGGTGATCGCCGACAGGCTGAATCTCGGCGTCATAACAATGCAGGATGAAGCCAAGGCGCTTGCCTCGGTCGGCGAGATGCGTACGCAGACCTGGATCATTAGTCTGCTTTTCGCACTTGCCGCCATGGTTATCGGTTCGGTGGCGGCCCGCTGGCTCACCTCGCCGGTCGTAAGACTTTCGGCGGCAGCTCAGAGGATCGCTGAGGGCGACCTTTCCACGCGCGTTGAAACGAACAATATCACCGAGATCGGGCAGCTTGGCGTGTCGTTCAATACGATGAGCGACAAGCTCGAGGAGCACATTGCCAGTCTCGCTCGCGCCGCGAGTGAAAATCGCGAGCTCTTCGTCGGAACGGTCAAAGCTCTCGCTGCAGCGATCGACGGAAAGGACAAATATACCCGCGGTCATTCTGAGCGCGTTGCTCGCATCTCCGTCGCGATCGGAAAGCAGCTTGGTTTACCCGAGGACGACCTCGAAACATTGAGGATCAGCGCTCTTTTGCACGACGTCGGAAAGATCGCCATTGACGACAACATTCTGAAGAAGCCCGCCGCACTCACGACTGAAGAATTCGAGATCATGAAGACCCACCCGGTCCGCGGCTACAAGATAATGTCGCAGATCCCTGCGATGAAGGACTTTCTTCCCGGAATGTACATGCACCACGAGATGGTCAACGGGCAAGGATATCCTCAGGGCCTGACTGATGAACAGATCCCGCTTCAGGCGAAGATCGTTTCCGTAGCGGACACCTTTGACGCAATGACGATCGACCGCCCGTATTCAAAGGGAATGCTTTTGCCCGAGGCGCTTGAAAGGATCAAAAGCTTTATTGGAACGCGTTACGACCAAAAGGTCGTTGAGGCACTTGTTCGCGGCTGCAATGCCGGCGAGATCGGCCGAGGGGTCGTACAGTTCTTGAATAACCAATCAAATCAGAAAATGGAATCTGAGTCGGAGTTGCCGCCGGGCGATTCGACCGGTGACTTCGCCTCGGCAATAACCTATGAACAACGAGATTTGGCAAGTTGAAGTAGGCGGCCAGGTTTATGAGGCCCCGTTTGCCGAACTTCCCGAGTGGATCGGCGAGGGGTCGCTCCAACCTGACGATAAAGTCCGGAAAGGAAACCTTCGATGGATCGAAGCGAGAAGAGTTCCGTCGCTTGTGCCCTTTTTCAATGCGAAGGTGAAGGGCGAGCCAATGCCGTTCGCGGTCACGAAAACGGATGCTGCAAAGGTCACGGAAGCGCCGTTGGAAAAGTTATTCGAGCAGCAGGAACTTCCCACAACTGCCGGATTCGCTGAGCCGGTGAATGCTTTGATCGAGGTTTCGACCGGGCAGGTGGCGGACGCCGGTTTAAATCCGGATGTGTGCGCCATCCATCCGACCCTGGAATCTGCGTATATTTGCAAGGACTGCGGAAACGCCTTCTGCAAGCCGTGTCCCAAATCTTACGGCGGCACAGTAAAGATATGTCCACTGTGCGGTGCTCTGTGCAATCCGGTGGGACAGGTACGAAACGATCAGAAAAAGGCCGCCCTTTACTCGGATGCTTTGAGCGCTGGTTTTGGCTCGTCTGACTTTTTCAACGCCATCTCGTTTCCCCTCAAGTTCAAGCCAAGCCTGTTGTTTGGAGCTGTAATGTTCATGTTCTTTACGCTCGGGCAATCCGCTTCGGCTCTCGGCGGGATATTTATGGTAGCGTCATCCCTCATCAGCCTTATGCTGGCAAATATGCTCTGGTTCGGCGTGTTGGCGAACACCGTCGACAATTTTTCGCAAGGGAAACTAGAAGAGAACTTTATGCCGTCGTTTGACGATTTTTCATTATGGAACGATGTAGTTCATCCATTCTTTTTGTATGTGGCTGTTGTCGTATCCTCCTTCGGGCCGTTCATCCTAACGGCGATCATCGGGATCTATCTCGTGACCAGTACGGTTGCTTCCCAGATGAACACATTCCAAAGCGAGATCGAACGTTTGCCGGGTACGAAATATTACGCGGGTCGTGAACCGGTCCAGCAGTCGAAACAGGTTAAAGAAGTGATCGGCGATGTTTCGGATGAACACGAGGAACTGATCGACCAACATATCCAAACCGCCACAGGAGACAGTAATACGAACGTAGTGGTCGATCGGGAAACCAGAGAGCAGGAAGAGCTTTGGCGAATGGCCCAGGAAAGCCGAAAGGCCGGGCTTGAGTCTGCCTTTGGAAAGACGAAGGAAACACGAGACAGGGAATCAAGTGAGATGATCACCAATCTGTTGAACTTAGCAGCGCCGATCGTGGTCATTGGAGCTATTACCCTTCTTTGGGGCCTGTTCTTCTTTCCCGCGGCGTGCGCCGTCGCGGGTTACACTAGATCTTTTGTGGCTACTATTAACCCGCTTACCGGCCTGGATACGATCAGGCGCCTCGGCAGCACCTACGCAAAGATCCTGCTTATGGGGCTGACGTTACTCATTGCGGTGGCGATCGTGGGCGGGATCCTTGAAATGTTACTTGCACCGTTCGATCTGCCGGGCTTTGGAAACCTGCCCGCAAACGCATTCGGATCTTTGTTCACTTTCTATGTTTCAGTGGTCTTTTCGTGCATCCTTGGATACGCGCTTTTTAAGAACGCGGACAAGCTAAGGCTTCTAAGATAGGCCTTTCATAATCTCTTCACCGTATCGCACGTTGTTCGACGTGCGATATTTTTTTATAATCAAAGATTTCATACGGGCAGAAGCGCGCTCCTTACCGTACGCGTTTCTGCCCGCGTGTTTAGAGCTATATGTCATTTTGGCGTAGAAAGAAGATCTCATCATCGATCCTTGGTCTTGATAGGTCCATTGAAGAGCTGAAGGCCGAGGAAGCCGCCATTGAACGCGAGATTGGCGTGCGTTTTTCGAAGGCCATTGCGAAAACGCGTGATTCGATCAACACTCGGCTGGACACGATCTTTGAGGGCCGTAAACAGATCGACGACGAACTTCTGGATGAGCTTGAAGAAATGCTTATCTCGACCGACATCGGCGTCCAGACCACGATGCATTTGCTTGAAGAGATCCGAAAAGGCGTCTCGCGGCAGGAGATCAACGACCTGGGTGCATTAAAGGCAGTCATGAAGAATGAGCTGCTTGACATCCTTCAGCATTCAAAAGATCACGGTGTTGCGAGCGAAACGGCTGTCGACGACGCCATCCGCCCGTACGTTTTGATGGTCGTCGGTGTAAACGGTGTTGGGAAGACGACGACGATCGGCAAGCTGGCGCAGCGTATCAAGAACGAGGGCAACGATGTATTGATCTGCGCGGCAGACACTTTTCGTGCGGCGGCATCGGACCAGCTGGAGATCTGGGCGGAGCGGACGGGCGTTCCGATCGTGCAGCAAAAAGCCGGGACCGATCCGGCGGCGGTGCTTTTCGATGCGTTACAATCGGCAAAGTCGCGGAATGCGGATGTACTGATCGTCGATACCGCCG
Organism: Pyrinomonadaceae bacterium; assembly: GCA_035250805.1. GTDB lineage: Bacteria > Acidobacteriota > Blastocatellia > Pyrinomonadales > Pyrinomonadaceae > OLB17. The sequence continues at coordinate 722 of DATFEW010000190.1, read as the reverse complement.
GCAGGCTGCATAACAAAGCGAATTTGATGGCCGAACTTGAAAAGATGAAGCGAGTGGCAGGCCGCGAAGTCACGGGTGCTCCCCACGAAACGCTTCTTGTGATCGACGCCGTGACAGGCCAAAACGGCCTCGAACAGGCAAAACAATTTATGAAGGTCGCGAATGTGACCGGAATTGCCCTGACCAAACTCGACGGAACGGCAAAGGGCGGTATCGCAGTGGCGATCGCAAAAGAACTCGGTTTGCCGATCCGCTATATCGGAGTTGGTGAACAGGTGAATGATCTGATGGTGTTCAACGCCGAGGAATACGTAAATGGGCTGTTTGATTAAAAACCCGGCCCGAGTAGTTATTCGTTCTTGGTTTATTAACTATTCGTTATTCCGAAAATAAATATTTGTTGCCACGTTCTAAGACAAATCAGTTAGAACTCGACCTCGTATACTCAGCGCGCGCGATCGAGCTTGCCAAAAAAGGTATCGGGCTCGTTTCGCCCAACCCGCTTGTGGGATGCGTAGTCGTATCGAGAGCCGGAGAGGTTGTCGGCGAGGGCACGTATATCTATGACGACGTTACCCACGCTGAACTCATCGCCCTCGAGCGTGCAGGAGCGCGCGCAAAAAGCGGTACGGCATACGTTTCGCTCGAGCCCCATGCGCATCACGGAAAGACTAGACCCTGTACCGAAGCGTTGATCGACGCGGGGATAAAGCGTGTTGTAG
>DATFEW010000184.1:0-7819 GCA_035250805.1 Pyrinomonadaceae bacterium | reverse complement strand
TTATTGCGTGCCAACAACAAAGTTCGACAAATCAGATGACGAATTCGAACACAACCGCCGCCAATCCAAAATGGGACGCATACGTCGAACAATATATTACGGATTATTTCACGGCGAATCCGCACTTCGCAGTGTACCAGGGGCGGCACGAATTCGACGGTAAGCTGCCCGATTGGACTCCTGAAGGACTGAGCAAAGAGATTACGCGGCTAAAGAGCGAACGTGAGAAAGCGGCCGCATTCAAGGACACGGACCTTGACGAGCGGCAGCGATTTGAACGCGATTATCTGATATCTCAGATCGATGGCGATCTTTTTTGGCGGGAAACCGCGGATCAGCCGCATACGAATCCTTACTACTACTCGGGGCCTCTTGATCCTGACACATACGTATCGCGGGAATATGCTCCGCTTGAGACTCGGATAAAGGCTTACACTGCCTATGCAAAAAATGTCCCGCCGGCGCTTGATCAGATCAAAGCAAATTTGAAACTCCCGCTCGCAAAAAGTCTTGCACGTATCGGCAGCCAGACCATCGGCGGCTTGGCAGATTTTTATGAAAAGGACGTGGTCAAGGTATTTCAGCCGGTCAAAGACGAACAGCTTCAAAAGGATTTCCAGGAGGCGAATGCAACGGCCGCGAAGGCGGTCAGGGAGTTTAAGACCTGGATCGACGAGCAGGAAAAATCCGGTAACGACAATTTTGCTCTCGGGGCGGAAAAATTCAAATTGATGCTCAAGCAGACGGAAGGGGTTGACATCGACCTGGCAAGGTTGGAGCAGATCGCACAGGCAGATCTTGATCGCAACCTTACAGCCGTGAAAGCCGAGTGCGAGAAATACGCTCCCGGAATGTCGCCGACCGAATGCAACAACAAGGCGAATGCGGTAAAAGCGGAAGGAAACCTGGTCGAAGCCGCTACAAAGCAGTTGGCCGAACTGCGTAAATTTGTGCAGGACAACGATATTGTATCGGTTCACGGAACCGAAGAGTGCAAAGTTGATGTTGCACCGCCGTACAAGGCGTGGAACTTTGCTTACATCAATATTCCAGGCCCGTATGAGACGGGTCTGCCGTCCGTGTATTATGTCTCACCGCCGGACCCGTCGTGGCCAAAAGAAAAACAGGAAGCGTACATTCCCGGAGAGGGCAGCCTTCTATTCACCTCTGTTCATGAAGGTTATCCGGGCCACTTTCTGAACTTCCTGCACTCAAATCGCGCCAAATCAAAGTTCGGGCAGGTTTTTGTCGGTTATGCATTTGCGGAAGGTTGGGCCCATTACACGGAGGAGATGATGTACGACGCCGGCCTTGGAAAGGGGGACGCGGAGCTGCATCTCGGTCAACTGCAGGAAGCTCTTTTGCGAAACGTTCGATTCATTTCCGCGATCGGATTGCACACTAAAGGAATGACCATTGAGGAGTCGAAAAAGATGTTCATAGAACAGGGCCTGCAGGACGAAGGTAACGCCGAGCAGCAGGCAAACCGCGGGACGTTCGATCCCGCGTATCTGAACTACACTATGGGCAAGCTGATGATCAAAAGGCTGCGGGAGGATTGGATCGCATCTCGCGGAGACCGCGCTGCCTGGAAGCAATTTCACGACGCGTTCTTGTCGTACGGCGGCCCGCCTATCCCGTTGGTTCGCAAAGCGATGATGGGCGCCGAGGATAAAGGAAGTTTGTTCTAAGAGTGTGCTCGCAAAATACACGAAACAGCGCGAAGTGGAGTAGAATGGTTTACCCTTTTCGCGTTTTTTTTCGCGTGTTTCGCGGACAATTGATCTATGAATCCACAAGAACAAAAATCCTCTTTGAAAAGTGCGGTAGAAAAACATAAGGAGTTTCTTTTCCCGGCAGTCGCCACCTATTACCAGGAGCCACTCGCACTGGTGCGGGGTGAGGGCGAATATGTTTGGGACGACGCGGGAAACAAGTATCTTGATTGTTTCGGCGGGGTTCTGACCGTGAGTGTCGGGCATGCCGAGCCGCGCGTGAACAAAGCGTGGATCGACCAGGTAAACACGATCGCGCACACGTCCACGCTGTATGCAAACGGGCCGCAGGGCGAACTTGCACAAAAGCTCGCAGAGATCACACCTGGCAATCTGAAGAAATCGTTTTTCACGAACAGCGGAACCGAAGCTGATGATACAGCCGTTCTCGCTGCAAAGCTCGCAACCGGTAACAATGAGGTCGTCGTGCTGCGTCACAGCTACGCAGGACGGTCGGCTACCGCGCTGTCGTCGATCGGCCATTCACAATGGAAGCCGATCGCATCGCAAGTTCCCGGTTTCGTTCACGCACACGCTCCGTATTGTTATCGGTGTCCGTTCAACGCAACGCCCGACAATTGCGGCCTCGCGTGTGCGAACGACATGGAAGAGCTGATCCGCACGACGACCACGGGTAAGATCGCAGCGTTTATGTCCGAGACGATCCTCGGCGTCGGTGGATTTATCGTGCCCCCGAAAGATTACTTCAAACGTGTTCACGAGATCACTAAGAATCACGGCGGACTTTTTATTTCTGACGAGGTCCAAACCGCATGGGGCCGCACCGGCGACAAATGGTTCGGCATCGAGCACTATGGCGTCGAGCCGGACATTATCACGTCAGCAAAGGGAATGGGCAACGGCGTCCCGATCGGCTGGACGATCGCAACCCCCGAGGTTGCAGATGCGTTTCCTGGTCTGACCTTCTCGACCTTCGGCGGCAATCCCGTGTCTATGGCGGTGGGTCTCGCGGTCATCAACGTCATCGAAGAAGACGACCTGCGAACGAATTGCCGAGTTGTAGGCGATTACTTCCACGAAAAGCTTCTCGAATTACAGGAAAAATATCCGATCATCGGCGACGTCCGCGGAATGGGAATAATGCAGGGGATCGAGCTTGTAAAAGACCCCAAAACAAAAGAGCCGAACCCGGAAGCCGTTCTGCGCGTATTCGAAGAGACGAAACGCCAGGGCGTGCTGATCGGCAAAGGCGGACTATACGGCAACGTGATCCGTACAGGAATGATGCTCAACTCGACGAAGGATACCGTAGATGAGCTGATCAAAGCGCTCGATGCCGGCTTGGCGACCTGCTAGCCAACTTTGACAAGGATCCCAAATTTTAATTATCGAGGTTCGAGATGTTTAAGAATCTATTAGCTCTCATTGTTTTCATTTCGTTCGTTTTTTCGCCCGCTCTCGCCCAGGCCCTGGACCAAGCAAAGGTAGTCGCCGGGGCCGAGCGAGCATTCGAGAAAGCGGCTAAGGCCGTAACGGGCCCCGCTCCCGGATGTGCAGTTGGCGTTTCACTTAACGGTCAATCGGTTTTTGAAAAAGCTTTCGGACTAGCGGAGATAGAACACAACATTCCAAACACGCCGCAGACGATCTTTGAATCGGGTTCGGTCGCGAAACAGTTTACCGCCGCCGCTCTTGTGTTGCTTCAGCAAGACGGAAAGCTCAGTCTTGACGATCCCGTACGGAAGTACATTCCCGAACTCCCCGAATACGACAAGCCGATCACGATCCGGCATTTGCTGAATCACACTGCCGGACTTCGCGATTGGGGTTCAGTGATGGCCCTGACCGGTGCTGGCCGCGGTGACCGGGTTGTTACACAGGACATTGCTTTTGACGTGATCACGCGGCAGAAGGCTCTCGATTTCACACCGGGTGCAGAATACTCGTATTCGAACAGCGGGTATCAGCTCGCGGCGATCATCGTCGAACGCGTTTCAAAACAGAAATTTGCCGATTTCACAATCGAGCGATTATTCAAGCCACTCGACATGACGAAGAGTTCGTGGCGCGACGATTATCAGCGGCTCGTGCCAGGCCGCGCCCAGGCTTACTCACGGCAGGGCCCGAACGCTCCGTGGCGGCTGAACATGCCGTTCATGAACGTTTACGGCAACGGCGGCATGCTGACGACAGTCGGCGACTGGCTTAAATGGAACGCCGCGCTCGACGCAAAAACCTTGGGTGCGCCATTCGTTGAAGCGCTCGAAACTCAAGGGGCGTTGAACGATGGCCGAAAGATCAGCTACGCACTCGGTCTTTTTGTTGATAGCTACAAAGGCTTAAAGGACATCTCACATGGCGGCTCGACGGCGGGATACCAGACCTTTCTCGCTCGATATCCCGACAAAAAGCTCTCGGTCGCAGTTCTTTGTAACGGCACATCCCCGAGCGCAGGAGGTCTGGCAGCTAGCATCACTGACGAGATCCTCGGACCGTTCCCTGCCACGCCGGCACAAACAGAGACTGCTTCGGTTCCTTCCGAGCAGCTTCAAAAATTCGTTGGTGTTTGGCGAAACGAAAAGAACCGAACGGCGGCGCGGTTTGCTCTCGAAAACGGCACCTTGCGTTTTAACGGAACACCGGTGCGGCCTATGGGCGATGGTTCCTTCACAATAGGAAATGCACGGGTCAAATTCACTTTCGATAAAGAGGGTAAACCGATCTCCGCTGAAGGAAACGATAACGGCGACATCACGCGGTTCATTGCCGAGCGGGAATGGACGCCAGCCGCCGCTGACCTTGCCCCACTCGCAGGCGATTGGTACAGCGACGAGGCCGGAGCCACTTTCACATTTAAGGTCGAAGGTGACAAAGCATTTCTCGTACAGCGGCCGGCGACTCGTTTGCCGATCCGTCCTTTGTATAAAGACCATTTCGGCGTCCAGGGCTACGTCATCTGGTTCACTCGTGACGCGTCCGGAAAGATCGACAAGCTGCATGTTGGCGCCGGGCGTATGCGCGATATGCCGTTTGAACGCGTGAAGAAATAGTTTGTGGGATCGATGGGAGAGATTGTTGTAAGGCCGGCAGCCCAGACTGATCTAGCTGTCCTCCTCAAATTCGAGCAGGCGATGATCGAGGCTGAACGTCCTTTCGACAACGCGATCCGAACCGGAGGCGATGTCCGTTACTATGACCTGAAAGAGTTGATAACGTCGGCAGATTCCGAGATAGTCGTGGCCGAGATCGAGAATAAGATCGTCGGTTCCGGATACGCTCGCATCGAAAGCTCGAACGCGTACCTCAAGATACGTCAACATTCTTATCTGGGTTTTATGTACGTCGTGCCCGAGCATCGAGGCAAGGGCGTCAACAGGAAGATCGTTGAGGTCCTGGAAACGTGGTCCGCTGCAAGAGGCGTTACCGAGTTGCGGCTGGAGGTCTATGTCGAAAACGCGGCCGCGATCCGTGCATACGATAAATCCGGATACGTTGGCCACGTACTAGAGATGCGAAAGGGCCTGACCGAGGCTTCAAAATGACCCGTATAACCCGCCGACAATTTATTGCAAACTCGATTGGAACAGTCGCGGCGGCCGGGGCAGTGGCCCAGGCCCCTGTGAACGTGGGTCCTCGGCCTAACATTATTTTCATTCTCGCGGACGATCTGGGATGGGCGGATCTTAGTTGTTACGGACGTCCGGATTACACAACACCGAACCTTGACCGGCTCGCAACGCAGGGAATGCGATTCACAAACGCATACTCGGCGGCGCCCGTTTGTACCCCAACTCGAGTCGGGTTTCACACCGGCCGGTATCCGGCGCGGCTCCCTGTCGGGCTCGAAGAGCCAATTCATGAACGCGCAGCTCTTGGCGAGCGTGTCAAAACAACCGGGATCCCGCTCTCACATCCCACCGTTTCTTCGCTCATTAAAAGCGCCGGGTACGATACTGCCCTCGTCGGCAAGTGGCATCTGGGATACCTTCCTTATTTCAGTCCTCTAAAATTCGGATTTGACGAATTCTTCGGCATAATGAGCGGCGCGGCCGACCATTTTTCGCACAGGGACATGCGTAACGACCCCGATCTGTATGAGGGCGACGTTCCTGTCGATCGGATCGGTTATATGACTGACCTGCTGACCGATCGTGCGATCGGCTACATCAAACGTCCACACACGAGGCCGTTCTATCTAAGCCTGCACTATACGGCCCCGCACTGGCCGTGGGAAGGGCCTAAAGACATTGAGGTAAGCAAAGCGATGAAGTATGGCCCGGTCGGCTTTCGGGCCGGCGGCTCTCTAAAGATCTATGCCGAGATGATGAAAAGCCTTGATGCGGGTGTTGGCCGTGTTCTTGACACACTCAAACGCACCGGACTGGAGCGCAACACTCTGGTGATCTTCACAAGCGACAACGGCGGCGAGAGATTCTCGTATAGCTGGCCGTTCTCGGGGCAAAAGATGGACCTTCACGAGGGCGGCGTGCGCGTACCGGCAATTGTCAGATGGCCGGGCCTGACGCGTGCGGGGATCGTATCAGATCAGCCGGTCATCACAATGGATTGGACCGCAACGATGATCACCGCAGCCGGTGCAAGGCCCCATCCGAGCTATCCGCTGGATGGCGAAGACATCGCGGAAATTCTTAGTTCGAGGCGTCCGACCTTTGATCGCGCCTTCTTCTGGCGAACGCGTCGCCAAGGCGCGATGAGAAGCGAAAAATGGAAGTACATACGCGAAGGAAAGAATGAGAGTCTCCACGATCTCTCGGTCGACGAGCGCGAGCAGGCCGATTTCAAAGATTCTCATCCTGATGTTCTTGAACGGCTTCGCACAGAATTTGGTAAATGGGAATCAGAAATGATCTCCTATCCTAAATCTTAAGAAACAGAATGCGAACTCTTATCAAATCCGGCCGGATCGTCACCGCCATTGACGACTACACCGCTGACATCCTCATTGAGGAGGAAACCGTGTCGATGATCGGCAGATCGATCGACATCGAAGCGGACAACGTTATCGATGCGAAAGGCAAGCTTATTATTCCCGGCGGGATCGATCCGCACACACACATGGAGCTGCCGTTCGGCGGGACGCAATCGAGCGACGATTTCTTTACTGGTACGCGGGCTGCGGCGTTTGGCGGGACGACAACGATCATCGATTTTGCGGTCCAGACAAAAGGTGAATCGATGATCTCGGGTGTAGATATCTGGCACGAGAAGGCCGAAGGAAAGTGCGCGATCGATTACGGATTTCATCTGATCACGACCGATTTCGAAGACAAGCACACCGAGGAAATGTACACGCTGATGGACGAGGGCATCACCTCGTTCAAGCTTTTCATGGCCTATCCAGGCGTGTTTCTGGCGGATGATGCGACGATCTTTCGTGCGATGTCTGCCGCAGGTGGACGCGGCGGATTGATATGTATGCACGCGGAGAACGGCATCGTCATCAACGAGATCATCAAACGTTTTCTAAACGACGGCCGGACCGCGCCTAAATATCACGCACTGACGCGGCCGACCATCGCCGAGGCGGAAGGCGTTCACCGTGCGATCGCGATCGCCGAGATGGCTGAATCGCCGGTTTACATTGTCCATCTTTCTTGTGCCGATGCACTGAATCAGGTGCGACAGGCAAGAGATCGGGGCATTCCGGCATTCGCCGAAACCTGCCCTCAATATCTATTTCACTCGATCGACGATTACGGGGACGATTTCGAAGGTGCAAGGTTTGTAATGACCCCTCCACTGCGTGAAAAGCATAACCACGCGGAGCTTTGGAAGGGCTTGAAAATGGACGACTTACAGGTGATCTCGACCGACCACTGTCCATTCTGTATGAAGGAGCAGAAGGAACTTGGTAAAGACGATTTCTCCAAGATCCCGAACGGCGCCCCCGGCGTCGAAAATCGAATGTCGCTGATCTACAACGGCGGCGTGGTTGAAAATAGAATTTCGCTGAATCGTTTTGTTGAACTCACATCCACCGCAGCGGCAAAGATGTTTGGCCTCTTCCCGAAGAAGGGAACAATTGCGGTCGGATCCGATGCGGACATCGTTATTTTTGATCC
>DATFEW010000181.1:0-12897 GCA_035250805.1 Pyrinomonadaceae bacterium | reverse complement strand
CCGCTGCCGGGAACCGTTGTACTAACCACGACCATTCTTGACCCGGCTGGTCCGGTTGATCAGCTTGAAGAATTCGAAGGCATGCGGCTTACGGCTGCGAGTGTTCTATCGGTCGCGCCAACGAACGATTTCGGCGAGATCTATACAGTTCTGAGTGGCGTAGCCCGCCCCTTCCGCGAACCCGGAATTGATATTACGCTCCCGGTTCCGCCCGATCCGACCAGCGGCGTACCAGATTGCTGTATTCCGCGTTGGGATAGAAACCCGGAACGAATAATGATCGACACCGACGGGCTCGCAGGTTCCAGCGTGTTGAATGTTACGTCGAACACGACCCTTACCAATATTGTCGGGCCTCTCGATTTTACGTTCGGAGATTACAAGATCGTCCCTGAGACTCCGCCAACTGTCGCATCGGTTCCAATGGCGGCGGTTCCCGTTCCGGACCCGGTACCGCTCGAGTTCACCGTGTCGGGCAAGAACATCGAGAATTTTGCCAACGACGCAACGCAGCGTCAGAAAGCCGCGCTTGCGATTAGAACAGTCGAGAAATTGCCGGACGTGATCGGCGTTATCGAGATCGTGGACCTGGCCAGCTTGCAGGCACTTGCGACCCAGGTGAACAACGATACCGTGGCAGCAGGAGGTGCAGACCCGGCGTACCAGGCGTATTTGATCCCGGCACCGGGGGGAGGCACCCAGCATCTCGGGTTTTTGGTGAAGGCGTCGCGAGTCCAGGTAGATTCAGTGACGCAGGAACGCGCGGCCGAGACCTTCGTCAATCCGGTCAACGGCAGTACGGAAACACTTCATGATCGTCCCCCGCTCGTGTTGCAGGCAACCTTGAACCCGCCCACAACCCTGGTACCACGGCGTGTGATAGTTGTCGTGAACCATATGCGTTCGTTCATAGACGTCGAATTGGTAACGGGTGAGGGCACGAGAGTCCGTGAAAAGCGAAAGCGTCAGGGCGAATCTGTTGCCGGGCTCCTGCAGGAACTTCAAACCTTAAACCCCGGCGTCCCTGTGATCGCAGTGGGGGATTACAACGCCTACCAGTTCAGCGATGGCTATACGGACCCGATCGCGACTATCAAGGGAATGCCGACGGCTGATGACCAGATCGTCGTGGATCAGAGTCCGGACGTTGTGAACCCTAACTTTATCAATCTCACCGACAGCCTTCCGGAAAGCGAACGGTACAGCTTTATTTTCGAAGGCACACCGCAAGCTCTTGATCACATTATTGTGAATAGCGCCGCAAGTGCGATTTTGCAGCGCTACGCGATCGCGCGAAATAATGCGGATTTTCCGGATTCTGCTCCATTTACTGACGTGGCCCGACCTGAAGTCCATTCGGACCACGACTCTCCGATCGCTTACTTCAGCTTCCCGATCCCTACCGCCGCGGATGCATCGATCACCGGACGCGTCGTGAGCGCTTCCGGGCGCGGGATCGCAAATGTAGTGGTTACGGTCACCGATATGAACGGCAACCGCGTCGGATCGGCGACCACAAATCCGTTTGGGTTCTATGCAGTCAGCGATTTGCCCGTGGGCAACAGCTACGTTGTGACGCTGATCTCGAGACGGTTCATCTTCGAACCGTCGAGTCAGGTAGTTACGCTTGATAATGATCTGGACGGGTTGAATTTTAGTGCGAACCGTTAAGGTGATCTTTCGACTCAGCCTCCATTGGACGACGCGTCGCGCCGTATCTTATTTCGGTTTGGAGGCGGACCAACGAGATCTTAACTACGTCCGAAAAAGGATCGGGTTTCAGGTTTGATCCAATAAATTAGCAGCGGAATGACAGCGGGCCAAAGGCAGCAGCTCGTCATTCCGATCCCTATCATGACTATCCCGACGACCCAGTTGTACGGTTTTACCGGTAGGAGAGTCGCGACGATAAACACGACGAAGAAAACGGTAAAAAAAAGAGCGTAAATGATACCGACTATCGTATCTTCCTGCGAATAGTCCTGGGCATCCGGCTGCACGTATAACAGGAGTATCCACAAAACGGCGAAGAGAGCGTTAAAAAGCGCGAGCGAGCCGCAATACATGCGGTACCAGAAGAATGTATTTTCTCCGCGTGTGCTGTGCTGAGTACGCAAGTTTGAAAAACGGCCTCCGGCAAACGGGGGTTCATATGCGCCCCCAGCCGAACCGTATGACGTTTGGGCGTCGCTGACGACGAATGCCGACTTCGGCAGGTTGCTAAAAGGCATGCTGCAATTCGTGCACTGCAGAACGGAGACGAGGTTCATTGAACCACAATTTGGGCATTTAATTTCGGTCATTTCGATCTAGAGCTGGAGGATCAGCAGAGGCGTTTTCTGAAGGTCCGCCAGAGGGCGGATAGCTAGATTATATCTTGTTTTCTGCATCGAGCGCGATCGAAATTTTGAGCGGTGCCCCAGATCTCGGCTACATTCTTGGGGCTATTCCGTCGTGATAAATAAACACGTGAAAACAGGCGTTTGTCCCGTATTCGATCAGCGCGTCAAGCTTACCGGCACGTTCCATCTCGGCAAGCTTTGCCATCACGAAATTTTGCTCCTCGGCGGGCATATGTTTGCGGGCGAGGTCGAATGCGCATCCTGAAGTGTGAGGCGGCAAGCTGCCTTCCCCCCTCACTTTGAACGAGTTGGGATTCGATGCGTTCAAAAGTATCTGATAATCCATTGAACGCGTGAGGGATGTAACCCGCAGCGGACGTCCGAATCTGCCAAAATATGCCTCGGCAAGCTCTTTTAGTATCGGCTTCGCGCGCGGCTGAAACATACGCAGCAGCCGCATTCGCATTTGTTTGCGATGTCCGGGATCGTTCAGGTCGTATTTCTGACCCGCAAAATTCGACGCAAGCTTACTTAGAATTCCGTATTTTGGCGAACCCACCAGGATGTCGGCGACGCCATCTTTAAAACTGAACGACGAAAACTGTCTGTCTTGCGCGGATCCCCCCACATCAAGATAAAAACTGTTGGCCGCCATCGGCATTTCGATCAGTTCACGGTTCAAGCGTTTTTCTGCGAGCTCGGCAAAATCCATCGGCTGTCTGTAACCACCGGTATTCATAACGGCAAGCTTGGCTTTTTGTTTAATAACGCCATCGCCGAAAAGCTCTTTAGGAACGTCCAGTCCAGCCGGCCGGATACCTGCTTCGCCAGGCCGCGGCTCAAATGCCTTTCGCTGGCGATCGGCAAGAAACGCTGCTGTCACGTTCAGCTCCTTTTCCTCGGAATCAGCTGACGCCCCAGTTATATCGGCTACGGTATCCGCTTTTAGCTCTTCTTCCGCAACTTCCCATGACGCCATCAGATCGTCGAGGTCGTCCTCGTCCTCACCGCCGAGCGGATCGATGACCCGTACTGGTATCAGAGCATCAGTTTTGATCGGCGGAGGGGTTGCGGGTCCCGTAGCGTTGGAGCCACCGCCGCCCCCTGCATATGAAACTATGATCAGGGCCGCTGCACCCAAAACGAGGATCAGCACCGTTAGAGCTGCAGCCGCGATCAATATAAGTGGCGGACCCTCCGATTTTGGATCCTGGATCGCGGATTGCGGAAAGTTTGGAGTTCCAGCTTTAGCTGGCTCGATTGCCTCGTAAAGAACCGCCCCGTCAGCCGAAGCGGCCGAGACCCGTCCTTTGGAAGGAGGGGAGCTTGCGGTTCCCGATGCTAACGATACGTCCCCTATCGAAACAGTGATCGTCGTATTGCTGCCGATCTTAATGGTGTCCCCGCTGGAAAGCAGGCGCGGACGCCCCGTAACTTTGTCACCGTTTACAAAGGTACCGTTCAATGAGTTTTCGTCCGCGACGAACAACTCACCCTCGTCGACGAAAAACGTTGTGTTCTTTCTAGACAGTCCAGCGTCATCGAGCACGATATCGGATTGGTTCGCGCGGCCGATCGATATTTCGTTATCGACCGTAATCTCGCGTTTATCGTACGCCGATTCGATGTGAAGCGTTACTTTCACGGCTTAATGGGGATGTTCCTCCGCAACTTCTTTCAACTTGCTGACGTCAATCAGCTGCGCGAATTGCGTGAAGTGGAACATAGTTTCGTCTTTGCAGTGCTCGCAGAAAAACGTCACGTCTTCGCCCAGATACATATCCTTTAAATGGTATGCAATGAAACATCCGTAGCATCGCTGCACGCGCTTTCCGAATTCGCCGATCACTTCGGGCTGTGTCTCGCTCATATTCGATGGTGATTTTAACACGAGTGAACGCGGCTCAAAGCACCACGCCGCGTTTGGAAGATTCGATGAAATCGACAAGAAAATCTACTTCAGCCGAGTCCTTGATCTCGGCTCGAATTCGTTCGAGTGCTTGTGTCGTATTCAGCTTTGCCGAAAGTAATAGATGGTAGGCATGATTCAGGTCTTGGATAGCCCGCTTCGAATATCCGCGCCGCCGCATTCCCAAGTGGTTCAACCCATAACACTTCGCGTGATTTCCCTGGATCGTAGCGAAGGGCGGAGCATCCTTGACGACGACCGAGTACCCGCCGACGAAAGCTTCCAGACCAACTCGGCAAAATTGGTGTACACCGGAATATGCTCCGATATTCGCTCGATCCGCTATCTCGACATGCCCCGCAAGCGTGGCACCGTTCGCCATTATGATCTCGCTGCCGAGCTGACAGTCATGAGCCACGTGGGCCTGCGCCATTAAGAGGTTGTCGTCCCCGATCCGTGTAACACCGCCGCCGCCCAACGTGCCCCGGTGAATGGTCACAAACTCACGTATCGTGTTTCTCTTCCCGATCTCAGTCGCCGTAGCCTCGCCGGCATACTTCAGATCCTGGGGCTCCAGGCCAATGGATGCGAATGGAAATATCCGCGTCTCGTCTCCAATTGTTGTCCGCCCGTCGACAACTACATGCGACTCCAGACGTACGCCGTCGCCCAAGACAACGTCGGCGCCGACCGTCGAAAAGGGTCCGACGTGAACGCCTACGCCAAGGCGCGCGGCCGGCGAGACGATCGCCGTCTCATGAATGAACGATGACATTTTTGGCTTCAATTTTCTGTGGTTTTCGTAGGATCGGGCTCACCTGATAGCTCAGCATCAGCAGTTACAACAACCTGCTCACGAAGAATGAGCCAGGTGAAAACAGCCATGGCAGGGATCGAGATTATCACTCCGGCGAGCGCACCGCCCAAAGTTGACACGAGCAGGCCGATAACACCCAGCTTGACCTTTTTCTTTATTATTCCTGTGATCAGCGGAATTAAGCCGAGGAGGAAACCGATAAAAGCCATTCGGACGGCGACGTAGAGAAGAGCCTCCGACATTGTCAGTCTGACTTCGTCCATTATGAATTCAACTCCGACCTATCCGCTATGATACACAGGATCTCTGTTTCCGTAGTTATTGCCCCGTCTACTGTTGCAACGCCGCGCATCTTCTGGATCCTTTTTCCCGTCCGGATCGCAGTTACTTCCAGCCGGAGCGTGTCGCCCGGCACTACGGGCCTCCTAAACCGGGCCCCGTCGATACCACTGAAGAGCGGTATCTTTGCGCCTCTGTCGTCGAACTCACGAAGCGCGAGAACAGCCCCCACTTGTGCCAAAGCCTCGATCTGAAGTACGCCGGGCATTACCGGCATTCCCGGAAAGTGGCCCTGGAAAAACGGCTCACCTATCGAAACCTGTTTGAGCCCGACAATACGCTTTTGAGGCTCAATCTCTATGATGGTATCAACAAGGAGGAAAGGGTACCGGTGCGGCAGTATCTGCTGTAGCGCTTTCGAATCGTAGATCGCCATTGGAGAGAGCTTAGTGTAACGCAAAAAACTAGCAGCCGGTAAAGCATGACTTCAACCGGCCGCGATTCGTTCCTAAAAACCAGGTAATTCTATTGAGGCCTTGCCGCAGTAGCTGCACCAGCCGGCCGCGCATTATAAAATGCAATAAACTCTTTGGTTATGTTGGCAGTCGGCTCAAGGTGGAGGATCGCCCCGACCTGCGCCAATTTTTCAATATCAAAAATTGCCGTAAAGCCTTTTTGTTTGCCAAACTCTCCGATCGCCTTGCCGATGTCCTGGTTCACCGGACCCAGGATCTCGCCGCCACGACGTTGTATGAACGCATCGTATTCCTCTTTCTTGAACTTCAACTCGCGTTCGAGCCGTGCGCCTTCGGTCTGTTTCGCGGTCACAACCTCGGGTTTGATCGGAACTGCCGGTGCCGCTTTTTGCATATCCTGCAGCTCCTTGGCGAGGCCCTGGATCTTGGTCTGAATACCGACCAATTCGGTTTCTTTAGGTTTAGCCTCGCTGGCCAGGGCTTTATAAGCATTCACGTACTTCGCGATCCCTGCCTTTTCATCGGCAAATGCGCCCGTATCGATCCAGCCGATCTTCCCCGGAGCCGCGGGTACCTGGCCAAATGCCGTCATTCCCAAAACCATCACAAACGCAAACGCCGATACAATTAATCCTAACTTCTTCATTTTATTAAATACTCCTAAAATTGCGGGCTTTTTGATTCCGTTTACTTTGAAACAAAAAAGCGTCGTTCTGTTGCCAGTGCCGTTTCGGAAAAACGCAAAAGAACGGAAAATACTATTTCATTGCTATATCGATGTCAATCCGGCCCCTTGTCCTAGAAAGTACGCCCGACGCTGAACTTAAACCCGCTTTTCTTTCCGGGCAAAAAGATACCCGGCAGCTGGTCGGAGGTCCCGATCACCGCGTTCGGGTTATAGAAATAGATCAGCCTGAACGGAACGTTAACCACAGGGACCTGCACGCGAAGTTCGAGACCAACGCTCGCCTTCCAATCTGCGAGACTCGCGAACGCAGCATCCGGTACCCGAAGGACCGAGTTCTGTTGTGCTTCACCCCTCAAAAATATCGGCTGCACCTGCGGGGGCAAACTCGTCGGGCAGCCCAAGCGGTTGCCGCGGCAGAACTCATTGACGAAATCTGTTTTCGTCATTAGCCGGTTTCGGAAAAACAACGGAACTCCGAAGCTCGACTCGAGAACCGGAGCATTCGCCAATGCTAGTTGTGATACTCGCCCGGGGCCTAAAAAGGTGTCGTCCGGGAAAAACTCGCTGTTGATAAATTGGTTTTCTCCGCCGTGCAAATTGAATACGGAGCCGATGTCCGCATAGACCGCGAGGGTCGCCGGTCCGAAGAGCGGGATACGGTATTCGAAATTGCCCAGGATCTGTGTATCACCGCCGATAAATCTAAAGTTCCTGGCAAGCAATGCAGGACTGGGTCCTGAAAAACCGGTCAACACCCCGAGTGCAGCAATCTCAGCCGGGATCGTGGAACCGACCGGAAACCCGGAGATCGGTATCGGGGTGCCCGCCGGATTATCCGCCGCGACGACATTGCGAGTGCTTACATATGTATCGAAAGGTGCGACGGGGCCAATCGAACGCGAATCATATCCGCGAAGATCATTCTCGCTACCCAGGTAAAATCGCTCATATACCGGGATGCCGTTCACAAACGCTATCGAATTCGCGTTCCTGATCGTATCGGTTATCGCGAAAGGCATTATGGTTCCCGCTATGATACGGAATGCAAATACGTCAGGGCTCTTAGTTTTCTTCTTGCGAACCGGGATGAATTTGGAGAAAGAAATACTCGGTGAGATCGTCCGAACATCGCCGCCGAGACCTGCAAAGCCAAGCGATGCTGACAACTGCTGTCCGCCGATCGTATCAAGCCCGTTTTCAGCCGGCCGGCGCGTGTCGTAAACGAACGTCCCGGTTATTCGACTGGTCAGGATGCTCGGTTGAGCATATACGACCGGGATCGTGATATTAGGATCTCCTTCCTGATTAACCGGCGGATCTGAGATCGAGGTGGATGAGAACTGATACGTAAGGCCTACGCGCGAGAACTGCGTAAATTGCCGCTTCTTAAAGAACAGTTCTGACAGCGGGGCTGTTGCGAAAACGTTTACACCGAAAGTGTTCTGTGTAAAAAGGTTGGCCTCATTAACCTGTAAAGGGTTGAAAAGATCCTCAAGGATATCCGGGTTCCTGCTGAAGATCGTCCCTTCGCCAAAGAACTTGTACTTCGACGCGAATACCGAGATGCCTACCGATATCGGCCGGTCGCGAAAATAGGGTTCTTGATACGTAAATTGGAAGCTCTGTTGACGATTCCCGGCTCCGACAGAAAATGAGAGGACCTCGCCGCGACCAGCCAGATTGTTCGTGGAATACTCCAGGCCGAAAAACGACCCGCCGATGCCCGAGACGCCGCCATTGAATGAGATCTGCTGTCGGCCTTTTTCTTTTATCTTGACGATCAGGTCCACGTCGCCCTGCTCTTCGTCAGTTCGCTTTTCAACGTCCTGGTCCTTATCGATAGGATCGAAATACTGAGTCTGATTCAGACGCTGAACAGAGATGTCCAAAAAGTTGTCGTTGTAGATGTCGCCCTCATTCAGCAGGAACTCGCGGCGCATCACCTTGTCGCGTGTAAAAGTGTTTCCGACAAATTCAAGCCTTCGCAGTGTGAATTGCTTGCCCTCGTCGATCGATATCTTGACGTCAACGATACCTTCGTTCGGATTGCTCGGATTGTCTTTGAACTCAGGCTCGAACTCGGCGTTGTACTGAATAAACCCCTGCGAGCCATAGGCCCTCTTCAGTTCTTCGTAAACCACATCCTGGAGCCTCTTGCCGTCCGCAATATCTCCTTTTTTTAATCCGATAAAATTCAGGATCTGCTGTTCCGAAAAGATCGAGTTTCCTTCGACCTTCAGATCGCCGACGCGGTAAACCTTCCCTTCCGTTACGGGCACGACGATCTTGAGGGCATCATCCTTGGACGAGATGAGCGGCAGCGGGATCGTGATCAGCGGCAAATAGTCGGTCCGCTTTACCCCGAGGCCCACAACCTCAGGTTCGCCGATTCGTGCCTGAAAGTAGCCCTTCGAAAACATGTACGAACGGACATTCTTTTGCAGATCATACTGCAGCTTTCTCATGTCCAGGATGTCCTGGCCCTTGACGCGCGAAACAAGGCCGGTCTCCTTGACCAATTCAATCGCATTGCGAAGCTCGCTGTCCTTGAAAACTTCATTACCCTGAAAATCAATCTCGATTATCCGCGAGCGGAGACCCTGATCGACTGCGAAGGTTATTGCATTTGATGTCGCAGAAACTTCTTCTTCCTTAACCTCTATCTTCGCGTTCGGATAACCTTTCGAAGCGAGAAGCTCACGCAGAACACGTACTCCGGCCCGCGCCTTTACCGGGTCGTATATCGATTCCTTCGAGATACCAACGCGCTGTTCCCGGAATGCCTTTAGTACGTCCGATTCCGGAACCGCCTTCAAACCCGTGAACTGCAGATCACGAATGATCGGCCATTCCTTTACTTCAAAAATTACATTCACCCCACCGCGCACACCCGGCGTTGTGAGCACACGAGTTGACGTTTTGTCGAAAAAGTTCAACGAAAGCAACTCCTGCAGGTCCCGCTCGAGCGCGGCAGCGTCATAAACGTCGCCTTCCCGCGTGCGAATGTAATAGATCAGGTCTTCGTCCCGAAGTCGGCGATTTCCCTGAATATCTACGCTCTCTATTATTTGTTGTGAAGGTTTCTTAGTGGAAGCATGGAACGGCTCGGGAATCTCAGCCCGGGCCCCGAAGGAAAAGAAAACCGATACCGCAAGACTCAATACTCCGAGCCTTATCGCGCGAAATCTCTGCATAAAAATGACATTCCCCGATACGTGCAGCCAGGAGAGCTAACGTCAAAGCCGACCGATATTAGTCATGCACGCTATACGCGTAAGAATAAACAAATGAAAGCGGCATTTCAATGTGCGAATTTTGACTCTTTCTATGATTCAGAGCCCTGCCGCGAGGTTGCCTTATCACGAGTCTCAGCAAAGTTCCAAATTATACAGGTTATTGACCTAAAAGCGAACAGCGTGCAGGCATTTATACTCTGCGCGCTGCGGGCTAGTTTCGCTTTTTTGAAGAGGAGCGATCAGCTACCGGAATGAGACAAAGATCTTTCGATCTCAGCAATTATGGTAGAGCGGAGCGCTAGTTCGTTGCCATGCAGATAGATCTCGATCTCACCATCGTCGCTGACCTGTCCCTGGATCACCGCCTCTGAGATCGCATCTTCAACGTGCTTTTGAAGTGCACGTTTGAGGGGCCTCGCACCGAAGTTCCGGTCCTTCGCGGTTTGGTCAAGCAGCCATGCTCGCGCTTCATCGGTCATTGTTAGATTGAGGCCTTGCTTCGCCAATAGCAGATTTAGATCGCCTAGTTGCAGATCGACGATCGCGGCCAGGTCTTCATCAGTTAGTTCGTCAAATATAACGACCTCATCGAGGCGATTGATAAACTCCGGCGGAAACGCTTGCTTGACCTGGGTCATAACCTGTTCGTCAAGTTTTTCCTTCGCGGCTTCAGCTCCACTCTGAAAACCAAGCCTGCCCCGTTTTTGTATCTGTCGGGCGCCGATGTTTGAGGTCATCACGAAGATCGCGTGGCTGCAATCGACGGCATTTCCCTGCGAATCCGTCAACAACCCGTCCTCAAAGACCTGAAGCAAAATGTTTACCGCGTCAGGATGCGCCTTCTCGATCTCATCGAAAAGGACAACGGAATATGGCGTTCTTCGCAAACGGTCCGTGAGTTGGCCGCCTTCGTCGTAGCCTATGTATCCCGGAGGTGCGCCGATAAATTTCGAAACAGAGTGCTTTTCCATAAACTCGCTCATGTCAAAGCGGATCAGCGCCGATTCCGAAAGGAAGAGGTGTTTAGCGAGCGTTCGGGCGACTTCTGTCTTTCCAACACCGGTCGGTCCAAGAAACAGAAATGCGCCCACCGGGCGCTTCGGATTCTTTAGCCCGGCCCGTGAACGTCGAATGGCACGGGCGAGCGCCGAGATCGCGGGCCGCTGCGAAACGATCTTGGTATGAAGCTCTGTTTCGATCTCGAGGAGCTTTTTGGTTTCTTCTTTGCCGACAGTACTTACGGGGATGCCGGTAAGGCGCGAGATCACGTCGTCCACGTCGGTTTTGCTTACCTCGACCGATGTCAAAATGTCCTCGAGCGAATTGATCTCAAGCGACAATACCTGGTCGTCGTTTGCTCTGCGTTTCCAATTCTCGATGGTTTCTGTCCAGGAAGGTTCACCATCCTGCTGTTCCTGAGCCTTTAATTTAGCTCTGGCTCCGGCCTCATCCAATACGTCGATCGCCTTGTCGGGCAAGAATCGTTCAGATATGAAGCGGTTCGATTGAAGGACAGCCGCCTCCAATGCCTCCTCTGTATAGCGAACCTGATGAAATGCCTCGTAGCGTTCTGCCACGCCCTTAACGATCTCGATCGCTTCCTGTTCTGTTGGTGGTGCTATCCGAATTGTCTGAAACCGCCGCTCGAGTGCACGATCTTTTTCGATCGACTTACGGAACTCGCTCGGGGTCGTTGCGCCGATGCACTGCATTTCGCCGCGTGACAGGGCAGGTTTGAGAATGTTCGCGGCATCGAGCGTTCCTTCGGCCGAACCGGCCCCGATCAAAGTATGGAGCTCGTCGATAAAGACGATACAGTCCCCCGCTTCGCGAACTTCACCGATGATCTTCTTCAGACGCTCCTCGAATTGTCCACGGTATTTCGTCCCTGCAACGATAAGGGAAAGGTCGAGAGACAACAGCCGCTTATTCTCGAGAAATCTGGGAACTTGTTTTGCGGCGATCCTTTGTGCAAGACCTTCGACGATGGCCGTTTTTCCGACGCCTGCTTCGCCGATAAGGACGGGGTTATTTTTTGTGCGTCGACAGAGGATCTCTATGAGTCGCTCCGTTTCAGACGCACGCCCTATCAGGGGGTCAAACTTTCCGCCCGCGGCAAGTTCGGTCAGATCGCGTGTGAACTCGGCAACGCTCGGCGTTTTCGATGATTCTTTTTTGGCAGCGCTTAAAGTTGTGCCTTCGACGGTCCTTCGACTTAGCTCATTACGAACGTCTTGTACCTGAAGTCCAAACTGGATCAGTATCTCAGCCGCGACCGACCGCTCCTCACGAAGCAGTCCCACCAATAAATGTTCCGGTCCGATAAATCGCGCCCTTTGTTTACGGCTCTCTTCACTGGCATAAAAGAGCACCTTTTTTGTCTCCGGGGAAAGCTGAAGCTCCGCGGATTGCGGTATTCGGTCACGCACTACCACCCGCTCCTCGATCTCGGCTCTTATCTTCTCAGTACCCAGATCCGATCTGAACGGAAAGAAGCGGCCAACGACGGTCTTATCCTCACGCAATAGGCCGAGTAAGACGTGTTCCGGGGCAATGACCGGAGATCCGTACTGCAACGCCTCGTAGCGCGCGAAAAAAATAATGCGTCGTGAACGTTCTGAATATCGTTCGAACATAAATGGCGAGCTCGAGACAAATGCGTTTCGTGGTGAGATTATAACGAAATTCGCAAGCCTCAATCTACCTGGATCAAATTTTTGGAAATATCCGAGCTAGTCAGATAAAACCTCAAAGGCCGCGGAAATCCAGAATAAACTCCAAAAAAAGGAATTAGTTGCTCACTTTTGAGCGTGAGTCGACCGATATTCGCTTGCCATCTTCGGACTGGGGGATTTCGACGACTACCGGCTCTCCCTTATTTGCTATCCCCCGGAGGATCTTCCCCGCCGGAGCAAGTTTAACCTCAGAGGAGAGAACGCGGCTTACGCGTTTCGGCAGAACGGACGGCGCGATCCCGGCAATAGAATCCGCCAGCGAAACGATATCGCCTCCGCCGGACCAATGCTCGCGTACCACTGTCTCATCGGTACGATTTACAAGCCTAAGAAGCGTCAACGCGACCACATAGATATCATCGACCTGGCCGATGAATGGAAGGATGTCGGGCAGCAAGTCTATAGGCGAAATAAC
>DATFEW010000178.1:0-20897 GCA_035250805.1 Pyrinomonadaceae bacterium | reverse complement strand
CCGAAAGCGGCAATGGGTGATCGGCCTGCCACTCGACGATCTGCCGGCAAGCCTTTTCCAGCACCCACCCGCCGATGGTGACGATCAGACCGGTCTCTTCGGCAACGCCGACAAAGCTGCTGGGCGTTATCCATCCGCGTTCCGGATGGTTCCATCGGATCAGAGCTTCAAACTCGTAGACGGCGCCATCTTTGAGATCGACGATCGGTTGATAGAACACTTCGAGTTCGTTACGCTCAAGGGCACGCCTGAGATCGTTTTCCACTTGAAGGGCGCTAAGCTTACCGGCGTGCACCTGGCGATCGAAGATCTCATATCGGGCCTTGCCCGCTTCCTTAGCGCGATACATAGCGACGTCCGCATCGCGAAGGAAGTCTTCGCCTTCGCGAAGTATCTCGTCGGAGAAAACGATGCCGATGCTGGCGCTGGTGAACACTTCGTAGTTGTCGAGATTGAACGCAGCGGAAAGCATCTGCTGCAGGCGTTCCGCGATGTGGATGACCGAAGTTTGGTCGCCCGCACGCGAAAGCAGGATGGTAAATTCATCCCCTCCGAAACGCGCGACGAAATCACCGGGGCGAACGCACTCCTTGAGCCGTTCTGCGACGTGGATAAGCAGCTTGTCGCCGCTGATGTGGCCGAGACTATCGTTGATGACCTTGAACCGGTCAAGGTCGAGAAACAAAACCGCGAACTGTGCGAGGGGGTTATCTTGTGCGTGGGTTATCGCCTCCCTAAGGCGATTCATGAACGCCAATCGATTGGGCAGTTTCGTCAGAGAATCGTGAAGAGCTTCGTATCGCAGCTTTTCTTCGGCAACAACGCGGTCGGTGATGTCCCTGAAAGCGTAGATGCGGCCCACGGGCCTTCCGCGCATGACCTGCGGCTGTGAGTAACGCTCGAAATATCGTCCGTCGCGGGCCTTCATCAGGTCGATGGCTGTGGCACGCGGATCGGCCGCAAGCTGTCGGGAACGGTCGAGCCACCGCTCAGGATCTTCCATTTGGGCCGTCACATGTCGCCGGATGGCCCCGACGTCCTTTGTATTCAGTAAGTGTTCCGGAATTTTTAGCAGCTCGACAAATCGCTTATTGTACACAACAAGCCGGTCCTCAAGATCGAGAACCACGATCCCGTCGGCGGTCGATTCAAATGTGGATGTAAGGAGGGAATTTGAATTGCGAAGCGAAAGCTCCGTGTTCTTACGTTCGGTAATATCACGGCCTATACACTGCAGCCCGAGGGTTTGGCCGTTCTTAACTAGTCGTCGGGCACTCATCTCGATGGAGACCCTTCGCGCGTCTTTGGTTAGAATGTCGATCTCGAAACCTCTGACTCTCTCGTTAGATAAGGCCTGCTCGCAAAACGCTAGTGCCAGGAGCTTGAAATCCGGCGCCGCGATCTCGGCCAATCCAACATCGATAGCCTCGGATCGCGAGTAGCCCAGTATCGCCTCGCCCGCGCGGTTCAGTGTAACGAACCGTCCTTTTTGGTCCAACGTACAAACAAGATCGTTGGCGTTTTCGAATAGTTCACGAAACTGCTGTTCGCTCTCGCGAAGCGCGTCTTCCGCACGCCTTTCCGCTTTTCGATATGTGATGTCCCGGGCAATCCCCTGAACGCCGATCGCAACATCATCATGATGCAAGAGGGTCGTGCTCACTTCTAACGTTAGGCGGCGTCCTTCCTTTGAGAAAATGTCGAGTTCATAGACAGTAGGACTTTGATCCACCGTCTTTCGGGCGATCATATTTCGGGCCACATCGAGGAACTCGGGCGCTACTACTTCTGCAAGGTTCATTCTCAACGCCTCGTCTCGCGTGTATCCGGTGATGATCTCACCCGCCCGATTCAGCGAAGTAAGGTTTCCCTCCAGGTCGTGTGTATAGATGATGTCATTCGCATTTTCGACGAGTTCCTGATAACGCTGTTCGCTTCGATATCGGGCATCTTCGGCAAGGATTTGCGACGTTATGTCCTGAACGGTTCCGAACGCCCTGAGAGGCTTTCCTGTAACCCTATCGAACGATGTTTCGCCCTTAGCGTGTACAAAACGCTTTTCGCCGTTGGGCAGGATCACGCGGTGACGCACCTCGAAAGGAACTTGCTCCTTCAGGGATTGAACCATTGCGTTTCGCACGGCCTCGCGGTCCTCGGGATGAATGGCGTCGTACAGTCTGTCATTGGAAGGAGCAAATCCTTGAGGCTCAAATCCGTAAATCCTATAAAATTCATCGGACCATCTCAGCACAGCCTCAGTTGGCCCTTCGGAATGCTCATAAAGCTGTTCCCAACTTCCGACGTGAGCGATCTGCTGCGCCGCATTGAGATCGGCCTCGCTTTTCCGAAGTGCCTGTTCATCGCGTTTGCGCGGGGTAATGTCGCCGGAAACGAACACAACGGTGTTCTCTACCATCGGCGAAATAATGCCGATGAACCAAACATTCCTTCCGTCAATGGTGACGCTATAATCCAACTCTACGGATTCACGGTTTGCTAGGGACCGACGTATTGCGGCCCGGATCCGATCGAATTGAGTTTTCGGGAGAATATGATCGAGGGTTTTCCCGATCAAGTCACGCGGCGGCCGGAACTGACGAGGAGCGTTTGTTCGTTCGATCTTTAGGCAGCGCCCCTCGGAGTCAAGCACGAGGATGACATCGTTCATCGCCGCAAATACTGCCTGCAGCTCCGACTTGGCCTTTCGGAGGGCCCTTTCGGTACGCCTTCGTTCAGTAATGTCCCGTGCGATTCCTTCGATAACAACAGGCTTTCCACGTGTTCGGATCAGGCTCGTTGTGACCTCTAGCGTCACCTTTTTCCCGTTCTTGGTAATACAGTCGATCTCATAAGCCGTTTGCGCTTCTTCGCCAGAGACCTTTTTCGACATCATCAGATCGATAAGCTCGATCATCGCCGGATCGACCACGTGTCTCACGTTCATCGACAAAAGCTCTTCGCGCGAATACCCGATAAGCCGTTCTGCAGCAGTATTTACAGAAGTGTAATTACCCGCAAGGTCGTGCGAATAGACGATGTATGTATCGTTCTCGATAAAATCGCGATGGGAACCAGAGTTTTGGGAAAATTTGTGGGCTTCGACCGAACCAGATGAACAGATACCATATTCCGCGGGGGCTTCGGAATTGGGCGCATTCAAAGCGTCAACAAAATATCTGCCTACGTTTGACACACTTGGGCCTCCAACTGCAAGGCGTGAATTGACTTACAACAAACGACCGTATTCAACGCGTTCGGAGACAACCCAACCTCGCCTCAAACCGATCGGAAACACCTTTCGGAGAGGCGACAGACCTTAAGAGCATAATTGTTGTTTTCTACAAGAGTGTAGTGGTTCTACGAGGTGCAAGGGTAGCCTAGATATGTGTGCCTGTCAACACAAAAATAACGTTGTTTACAGAATTTTTTTTTTGCTTATTTTAAGCGCTCGCAGGTTTTCGCGAAGCGACTGGAATTTCGCTAAACTGTTTGAGCATTCTCCCGTCCCTTTCTTATGATGAAGCTAATCTATTTTCTCTTTTTTATCACACTCTCCAGTTCAGCTCTTGCGCAAACAATGCCGGCGGGCGCCGACCCGCGGGTGTGGGCTGAGGCCCTCAAGATCCACCGGAGGGCGATCATAGTGGACGGCCACAATGACATTCCCGGTCCGCTTGTCGATGAGGATTTCGACCTTGCCGCCAACAGCGTCGGGCGATTTCAAAAGTATGGCGGCACGCCGTTCCACACGGACCTTGCCCGTATGAAGGCAAGCGGTGTAACCGGAGAATTCCTATCGATCTATGTCGGCGGTGACACGTGGCAGGCCGGTCGTGCAATGGAGCGCGCGATGGACATGATCGATGCGAGCTACCGCGAGGTTGAGAAACACCCCGCTCACGTGATGATGTGTACGACCAGCGCCGAGATCCGACGTGCAAAAAAAGAGAATAAGACATGTCTGCTGATGGGCATCGAAGGCGGATATGCGATTGAGAATTCACTTCACGCGCTCCGCAATTTTTATCGGCTCGGAGTTCGCTACATGACGCTGACGCACAACGTCTCGCACGATTGGGCCGACGCGCATGCTGGAGAGGTAAAGAACAACGGCCTGTCAGAATTCGGCAAAGAAGTAGTGCGCGAGATGAATCGGATCGGTATGCTGATCGATATTTCCCACGTTTCAGACAAAGTAATGCACGACGTGCTCGATGTCTCGAAGGCCCCGATAATCGCTTCCCATTCTTCGGCCCGCGGTGTCCGGAATCACACGCGAAATGTTCCGGATGACGTACTGAAACGAGTTACGCAGAACGGCGGAGTAATCATGGTCAATTTCTATCCCGCCTTTCTCGACGAACGGACAGCCACGGAAGACGCCGAACGTTCAACACGGCTCCGGCCGCAGCTTGAAGAGCTTCGCAAGCAGTTTGCTAACGATCCGCAGGGCTATAACGAAGCAGAGCGGAAGCTTTTTGCAGCAAATCCGATCTACGTTACGCCTTATAGCCGTATCGTCGATCATATTGATCACATCAAGAAGGTAGCGGGCATCGACTACGTCGGGCTGGGGTCGGACTATGACGGGGTCCCGTATCTACCGGCGGGTATGAATGGGATGGAAGACCTCGCGTTGGTTACATACGAAATGCACCGCCGGGGTTACACTGAGGAAGAGATCCGAAAAGTGCTTGGCGAGAACTTTATGCGAGCGATGGCTCAGGCCGAACGCATTGCCGGTAATCGCCAGATCAGTGGGCAGGGGAGCCTGAAGAAGATCAAAAAACCTTAGTTGAGGAGAGCTGGGGCGCGTTATTTCGCCCTTCCGAGAAACGTTAGGAGGACCGCAGCGCCGTTTTTCAAGTACAGTTTACCGTCCTTGACCTCAAACGTATTCACGTCCTGAAGGGCGTCGAGAAACTGGCGCTCGACATCCATGCGATTGTCCTCTACGCAGGCGCGCATCGTTGAAAAGGTGTCTTTTATGATCAGCTTGCTCCCCTCGGTCATGTAGCTTCCGCCGAAAAGATTACAGCCCGTATTCCCGCCCGCGCTTTGTTTCGCCTTGTCGAACGAAATAAACGGGGCCTCGCCCTTAATCTCTACCGCATTTCCCTTAATCGATTCGAGAACCCATTTCTTGTCCTCTAGTTTCAGGACTCCCGCCTCTTTCACGGCCGCCTTGAATTTCAACGCCACGCGTTCGCCATCAAGCAATTCCAATATCTCGCCGTACTGCCGGAGGCCGTTGACGCGGCTAAGTTCGGCCATAAATGCTCCTTCCACCTCACCTTCAGCATCGGGACACGCCATTTTTGTTGAACCGATCTGGCCGATCGCCAACTTCCCGGCGATGAATTCCATCCCGCCAAACATACGGTTGCATCCGTTGTGGCCGCTAAACCGCGTTTTTTCACTGTTTATCTCAATAAATGCCTTCGATACCGATGTCGCCTTCCCGTCGATATCCGTCAATAGCCACTTGGTCCCGGCAGCCTCTGACTTCTGCCCGAACGCCATAAAAGTCGCGAAGATTACCAATATAGATGCGATGACAAAAAGCAGTCCCGATCTTTGTATTTTATTCATGTTCCTATTTTACTTCCCCAAAATTTTTCCAGCGTAGGCTGTAACGGCGCACGCTTACATTCCCTAGAACGGTCCAGGCGAAAATTTCTTGCACTCATTTTCTTGCGGGCCGATGTATAATGAACTTTACCCCGCCGCAAAACGCGGCAAACGTAAATGGCCCACTATGCATCCTTTTTTCGGGATAGAAGTACACCCTGTACACCTTTATAGTTTGGAAAATTTTCGAGGTACTGCCATGACCGCACGTCGCTTTTGCACCCGCAGCTTAGTATCGTTGTCAGTTGTTATTTTGTTTTGTGTTTCGGTTTTCGCTGATACGATCAGGCTAAAAGACGGCAGTATCATCAAAGGCCGCATCACAGCGTTCACCGGCGGAAAATTTACCATCGCCATCGGTGAGGGAACGAACCGCCGCAGGGAGCTTTCGTTTGACGCGGAAGAGATCGACTCGATCAGCTTCGATCGGAACAGCTTTG
Organism: Pyrinomonadaceae bacterium; assembly: GCA_035250805.1. Taxonomy (GTDB): domain Bacteria; phylum Acidobacteriota; class Blastocatellia; order Pyrinomonadales; family Pyrinomonadaceae; genus OLB17. The sequence goes on along the minus strand of DATFEW010000178.1, from coordinate 14,826 downwards.
GCGACCGGTCGGCGGAGGCCGTGACAAGGCCGACGCCTGCCGATAACAAACCGATCGATAATAAACCAGTCGTGGACGAACCCGTCGCCACGCTCCCGAAAAACAACGACACGGAAACGTCAAAGCCCGTTAACATACCTGCAGCTATCAAACCGATAGTCCTGAACGTTAATGTCATGGCCGATAATACCGCGAATGGCTGGACGAACTCAGGCTGGGTCGTTAAGAAAGGCCAGCGTATTCGGATCAGCGGAGCCGGCGAGGTTTCGCTCGGAAAAGGACAAAAGTCCAGCCCGTCAGGTCTCGCGGCACTTGACGATGAATCAAAGCTTTTAAAGAGCGTTCCGACCGGAGCCTTGATCGCGGTTATCGGAGACGACAACAACGATTTCATCTACATCGGTGCCGACCGCGAATTTACTGCCGTACGCGATGGCACACTATTCCTCGGCGTCAACGAAGGCAATCTCAACGACAACACGGGTGCTTTTAAGGTGAAGATAGAGATCTCACCTCAGTCGTAACCAGGTCTTTAGGCTGAATTGACAGAATCTGTTCCGTGGAATATCCTGCGACCGTTCCACAATTTCGATTCTTTCAACGGTCCAAATGCGCCCACTGCTATCCATACTCGTCGTACTCCTGATTACGTCTTCCAGTCATTCGGTACTCGGGCAGAAAGTTACGAAGGAAACTTTCCGCTTCCAGGACAAAGATCGATCGTATTATGTATATGTTCCGGAGGGGTTAAAAAAGGAATCGCCTGCCCCGATGATCGTCATGCTCCACGGCTCGGGCCGCAACGGATTGTCGCTGGTGGACAAGTGGAGGGATCTGGCCAAAGCTGAGGGAATCATTCTCGTCGGGCCCGATTCGTCGAACTCGCAAAGTTGGCAAATTCCTCAAGATGCGCCGGATCTTCTTTATGAATTGGTCGAATATCTACGGATAAAGTATCCGGTCAATTCTCGGCGTATATATCTGTTTGGACATTCTGCCGGAGCTGTAGCAGCTCTCTATCTGTCGTTGCTGGAATCGGAATACTTTGCCGCGACGGCCGTTCACGCCGGGGCGCTGAGATCCGACGATGGTCCCTTCATTGAACGCGCCAAACGTAAGATCCCGATCTCGATCTTTGTCGGCACGAATGATTCTTCCTTCCCGCTTTCGGTTGTGCGAGCCACGCATGACGCCTTAAATACGCGCGGATTTAAGCCGGAGCTTCACGAAATAAAGGGCCACAACCACTGGTACTACGATCGTGCTCCCGAGATAAACAAGAGCGCGTGGACGTTTCTGAAAGCTCACGAACTTGGTGCCGACCCGAAATACGAACGGTACAACTGGGCAAAATAGGAAAAAGGCCATTTTCTTCGTCTCCCCTCTGCGTTGACTCAACACGCCGCTAAAGATACTCTTTTGGAAGTTCGTCGAGTGCCTCCCGTCGTCTCTGATGTATGGATGAGCTTTCTCAAATCATCGCCCAATACGGTATTTATGCTGTGTTCGTGCTTTGCATGGTGGAAGGCGATATTACCTTGCTGATCTCTGGGGCGATGGCAAATAGCGGGATCTTCGGACCATACAGTTTTCTCTGGGTCCTTGTGTTCGGCACACTTGGCGGAATGACGGGTGACTGCATTGCGTATGGTATTGGGCGGGGTTTTCACGAAAATGCAAAGGATTACCGCTTTTACCAGATAGCTCAGCCGCGTGTCGAAAAACTGATCGATAAGTTCGGCACCTATGCGATCGTGATCTCGAAATACATCTATGGCGTACGAGCCGCGGTCTGCGTTTTTTACGGTATTGGGAGAATGCCTTTCGGGAGATTCCTATTCCTGGATTTCATCAGTTGTTCGCTTTGGGTGTTGATCCTTGCCGGTACCGGATACTTCTTTAGCGGCGCGATCACATCGATTATCGGCGACTACCAACAGGTCGGTATCGCGGCGTTCTTCGTGATCCTGTTTGCCGTGGCGATCCTTTATGCGGCCGAACGTTACTGGCTGTCTGAGCGCGTCGAAGAGGTAGACCCGAAAACGATCCACAAGATCGAGGAAAAGATACATACTGTCGAAGAAGTCGCACAGGAAAAACTTCACGACCTCGGCGAGCGTCTGCACCTTACTCGTGAGCCGGGTCGTGAGGGGAAGGGCGAAGATATGGTCGAAGAGCCGCCGAAACAAGTCTCCAAAGTCGCAAAAAAATAGCCTTTTCCCGCTACGCGTTTCCCAAAGTGTACGCTAATATTTTGTTCTATCCACCCACGGAAAATCCGGAATGATAATAGAATCTTCAGCACCGACACGTGTCGATCTGGCCGGCGGCACTATCGATATCCCGCCACTGTTTCTCTTCCACGAGGGCGCCGCAACGGTAAACTTCGCAATAGATCTTTTGGGTCGCTGCCGGATCGAAACGCGACACGACGACCGGATCCATTTGGAATCGATAGATCGGGGACTTCAGTTCGAGATCGGTTTGGACGAGATAGATTCGCTGCGAAATGAGCCGCGGCTGGAACTGCTTTCGAAGCTAGTGTATTTTTTCCGTCCAACGGTTGGGTTTAACATGGTGACCGAATCCGAGGTCCCTGCGGGCGCCGGACTCGCGGGTTCTTCGACACTTAACATTGCCTGTATCGGAGCGCTGAATGAGCTTGTCAGACGTCGCTATCCGGCTGACAAATTCATTTCGATCGCAGCAAATATCGAAACTACGGTCATCAAGGTGCCGGCAGGCTTTCAGGATTATCATTCGGCCCAGTACGGCGGCGTTTCCTGTATTCATTTTCCGACTGACGGCATCCGGCGTGAGGCGTTGGACGTGGACATAGAGGCACTTCAGGACAGGATCGTTGTTGTTTACACCGGCGAACCGAGGAATTCCGGGACGAACAACTGGGAGATCACCAAGCGGCATATCGACGGAGATCAGGAGTTGTTCGATATTTTCGAAGGTATTAGAGATACGTCGCTGAAGCTCCGGGCGGCGTTGATTGCATCAGAATGGGAACATGTCGGCGAGATCCTTCGCTTTGCACATCCGCAGCGAAAGCGGCTTTCCCCGAACATTACCACACCTCACATGGATGATCTTATAGAAACAGCCCTTAATAGCGGTGCTGTCGCAGCAAAAGTCTGTGGGGCAGGAGGTGGCGGCTGCATCGCATTCTATTGTGAGGCGGGCAAAAAACCAGATGTCGAGAAGGCACTCTCGAATGCCAAGGGCTCCGAAGTCCTGAAATTCGGGATCCAGACTACGGGCCTCCAGGTCAAAACCCAATAAAATTTGTCACAAGCGGCTCACTCCCGGTGTTTTGGTTCTAGAAAAGCGATTTTTCGAATCCAAACAACCGGAGGAATTTCAGGCGATGCGTAAACGTTTTAGCGGCAGTTTGCCCTTGGTCGCACTGACACTGGCACTATTTGTAATAATGCCCGTGAGCCACGCGAGGGGGCAGAACGAGATCATTTCCAGGGAAACAAAGGAAAAGATCAAGGAAGTTGCGAAGCTCAAAGAACACAAAGAGTTTTGCTCAAATAATAACTGGCATAACGGGGAAAAAGTTTCATTCAGCGAACTTCGAGAGCTCAACCTTCCCGCTTCAGGGAAGATCGACGTTGACGGAGCAAGGAATGGCGGCATCAGCGTGAAGGGCGAAAATCGCTCCGACGTGCTGGTGCGTGCTTGCGTTCAGGCATGGGGATCGACTGACGAAGCAGCCAGATCCCTTGCTTCGTCAATCAGAATCAACACGTCCGGTGTGATCAAGGCCGACGGCCCCGAGGAGAATTTTTCTGTTTCGTACGATATTCGCGTTCCGCGTAACACGAACCTGAATCTCAAGGCCCACAATGGCGGGATTTCGATCAAGGCGGTAGATGGCAGTATGGATCTGAGCACACTAAACGGCGGGATCAGCGTATTCGACGCGGCTGGTGATGTTCGCGGACGGACGACCAACGGCGGCGTTAGTGTCGCCCTTGTCGGCAACGGATGGAAAGGCTCGGGCCTTGATCTTCAAACCACGAACGGCGGAGTTAACCTCTCGATTCCTTCGAATTTCGCGGCAAATATTGAAGCCGGAACGGTCAACGGCGGATTCAGCAGCGACATTCCGGAGCTGAACGTTACAACCGACGATCAGAAGGGCTACGGCCATTCGCGCGCCAGGCGGATCAACGCCAGTCTAAACGGCGGCGGTGCGACGGTCCGTGTAATGACCACGAACGGCGGCATCCGTATCAGTTCGACTGACAAGATAAAGGCATATTGAATCGACACTGAACCCGAAGTAGTGCACGCGAATGAGATGTTCGCGTGCATTTTTTATTGGTTCAACGAAAGGCGAGAGATGGTGCTTGTAAGAGAACTAAACATTGCGCGGCCGTCGTTCGAGCCGAGAAGCTCTTCGCAGGCACGCTCAGGATGCGGCATCATGCCGAGTACGTTGCGGTTCTGATTGCATATTCCGGCGATATTCGATCGCGCCCCGTTGGGATTAGCTTCGTCCGTTGCTTCCCCATTTTCATCGCAGTACCGGAACACGATCTGGCCGTTCTCTTCGAGCGAGCTATATGTAACGTCGTCGCAGGTATAATTCCCTTCGGCATGAGCCACTGGTATCGACAGCACGCGGCCGTTTTCATAGTCGCTTGTAAATGGAGTGTTTTCATTTTCCACGCGAATGTTCACGTGACGGCATACGAAATGAAGCCCCGCATTTCGCATCAATGCACCGGGCAGCAGGCCGGCTTCGCATAAGATCTGAAAACCGTTGCAGATACCGAACACGTGTTTTCCGTCAGCGGCGAACCTTTTCACGGCATTCATTACGGGTGAGAATCGGGCCAATGCCCCTGCACGAAGGTAGTCGCCATACGAGAATCCCCCGGGCACGATGACCGCGTCAAAGCCGTTCAGATCAGTTTCCTTGTGCCAAACAAAATCGACCGGCTGCCCAACGTGCTTTGAGAACACGTGATATGCATCGTGATCGCAATTTGAACCGGGAAAAACAACTACGCCGAATTTCATAACTATGTTCGTGGCTGGTTGTTCGTTGTTCGTTGCCTCTGATTTCGTGTTCCTCGCGTTGCTGGGCGAGGCGCTAACAATGAACCACTATCATCCATCGATCTCCACCCTATAATCCTCGATCACAGGATTCGCAAGGACGTCTTTTGCGATCCGTTCGATCTCAGTTCGAGCCGCTTCCTTGTCCATGGAACCATCAAGCGCGATCTCAAAATACTTCCCCTGTCGAACGTCGCTTATATTCGCAAAACCGATACCCTCGATGGAGTGGTGTATCGCCTTTCCCTGTGGGTCTAGCACACTTGGTTTTAACGTCACGAAAACTTTTGCTTTCATTTGCAGCCCCGAAATAAATTACAGATTGTGCCGTAATTTCTTGTCTTAATCAATGTCTTGTGCTATTTTTTCGTGTAACTCATTCCCGGAGCTCTTGTACACTTCCTAACCCCTGAAAAAAGGAGAAATTAAATAAATGCAAAATCAGAAATCCGCGATAGGTATGGATGGAAATGTGACCGCACTTATCGGCTACCTTATCGGGATCGTCGCACTTGTTTTGATATTTATCGAGAAGGATAATAGGTTCGTTCGATTTCACGCCATCCAATCCGTACTTTGGGGCGTCGGCTGCACGATCGCCTTTATTGCCATAATGATAGTTGGAATGGTCCTCGGGTTGATCGTCGCCTCGATCTCCTCAACCCTTGCGAGTATTGTTGGGCTCTTTGCGATCCTTCTCTACCTTGGCGTGATGATCGCCTTGTTTGGCGGAATCATCTACGGCGCTATCAAATCTTATGCTGGTGAAACCGTCAAGCTTCCCATTGTCGGAAATCTCGCCGAAAAATGGGCTTAATTAATTGAATACTCGAGTGAATACTTTATCCACATTTCGCAAATAGTATTTTAGGTCAAAGACGCGGGCGATCTCTTCTTGTGACAAATGAGAAGAAATGTCCGCGTCTTTCGTCACAAGATCCTTATAGTCTCCCCCTTCGTCCCAAACCTTCATTGCATTCCTCTGGGTGAAGACGTAGGCGTCCTCTCGTGACAGACCTTTTTGCGTGAGAGCCAGCATCAACTGCCCGCTGAAGACCAATCCACGCGTAAGACCCAAATTCTTGAGCATATTTTCCGGATAAACGACCAGGGTATCGAGGAGGGAAGTGGTCTTCGCAAGCATGTAATCTAGCGTCACCGACGAATCGGGCAAGACGATACGTTCAGCGGACGAATGCGAGATATCGCGTTCGTGCCAAAGAGCTACGTTCTCGAATCCTACGATGGCATTAGCCCTTACCGTTCGTGCCATCCCGCAAATTCGCTCTGATAAGATCGGATTACGTTTATGAGGCATCGCCGACGAACCTTTCTGTCCTGTTTTGAAGGCTTCCTGGGCCTCGCGAACTTCGGTACGCTGCCAATGCCGTATCTGGAGCGCGATCTTTTCGAGCGTTGAGGCCACTATCGCGAGCGTCGAAAGATATTCAGCATACCGGTCACGCTGAATCACCTGTGTCGACACATCCGCAGCTGTGAGGCCCAGTTTCGTGCACACGCGTTCTTCCACACTCGGATCAAGATGAGCAAAGGCACCGACTGCACCGCTGATCTTGCCCACCGAAATGGCGCTCTTTGCCCGGTCCAGACGCTTACGATTTCGCTGCATTTCGGAATACCAAAGAGCCCAAACGAGACCAAACGACGTCGGTTCTGCGTGAATTCCGTGCGTCCGCCCGATCTGCGGCGTGTCTTTAAATTCGTACGCACGGCGTTTCAAAACCGGCAGCATCGCATCGATTTTCGCCAGGAGAACGTCGCACGACTCCTTAAGAAGCAACGCATTCGCCGTATCGACGACATCACTGGAAGTTAGACCATAATGCACAAATCTGGCTGCTTCACCAATGTTTTCAGCCAGGTTGGTCGTAAATGCGATCACGTCATGGTCGGTTGTTTTCTCGATCTCATTAACGCGTTCGACGGTAAAGACCGCTTTCGATTTGATCTCGGCAAGAGCCTCAGGCGGAATGACCCCATCCTCCGCGTGCACTTCGCACACAGCGATTTCGACGTCCAGCCACTTTTGGAACTTGTTTTGGAGAGACCAGATCGCGCCCATTTCGGGCAGTGTGTATCGTTCTATCATCCGATGTTAAGCTTCGCTTACCGTTTCGTCCGGCTGTACGTCCAGCGGCATGTCCTTTTCATCGGGAATTATTTCGCTCCGGTCACCGAGGATATCCTCCACGTAGACCATTTGGACCAGAACGACGATCACCGCAAGGATAGGTGTCGCCACTACCAGTCCGATGGTTCCAACTAAAAGGGCCATAACAAGTTGGAACATCATCGTGAGACCGGGTTCCAGTTCAACGGTCCGTTTCTCTATGAAGGGTGTGACGACCCACGATTCCACAAACTGGACAAAGACATAAACTCCGATCACCCAGACCGCCAGCCATGGATCCTTAACGAAAGCGATCAGTACGGCTGGGATCGCGGCAATGATCGGACCGAAGTTTGGGATAAAGGAAAGGAGTCCAGCTATTATGCCGAGCACCAAAGCGAGGGGAACGCCGAGGATCCATAGAAGGACAAATGTCAGTACCCCAATAAAGATCATTGAAGCCGCTTTCCCCATCAGCCAGAAGAAGAGAGAATTGTAAATGGTTTCGAGGATCTCACGCACGCGCTCCCGTTTTGGGATCGGAAAAAGGCGCTGGATCCCCTGTGAATAATACCCAGGCGTCCCGGCAAAATATCCGGCTAGCATCAGGATCACAAACAGATTACCGATTGCCCCGAGAGTAGACGAAAACATACCGCCTACTCTTCTAAGGACACCGGAGGCGACGATCCGCTCCCAGAGGGCGGCGGGGTCGGGGATCTTCGAAAGGAGAGCGGCTCCCTGGGGGTACGCTTCGATAGCGACCCTTAGTTTTGCTAAGGATGTAGGGATGCCTTCGCCTAGCTCATCCAGCTGTCGGACCACGTCGGGAGCCAAAAAGATGATCCCGACCACGCCGATCACCAGGAGCACAAGCACGATAAGGGCAACCTGTAGCCCTTCACTCATTTTTGTGTACTTCGCCAAAAAGGTTGCCGACCCGCGGAGGAAAACCGCCAGCAACACTGCCATAAAGATCAGCAGCAAAATGTCGAAGACGTAATAGAAGAGAGTGAGCAATAAAAGAGCTGTAATTGTAAGCACCACTACCATCAACGCACGCTGTGCAAAGCTTTTTTCGGTTGCCATTAGATCATTCCCCGTTGTATCAAGAGTTCTGCATTCAGGATCGCGGAACCTGCGGCTCCGCGCACAGTGTTGTGACTAAGACTCACAAAACGGTAATCGAAAACATTGTCGGGAAAGACACGGCCGACCGTGATCGTCATCCCGTCGCCACGGTCTCGGTCAAGCCTCGGCTGCGGCCGACCGGGCTCTTCGAGGACCTCGATGAAAGGCTTCGGCGAGGAATGAAGATCAAGTGACGGAAACTCACGCATCGCAGTGATAACGTCCTCCATCGTCGTGGTTTGTCTTAGATCGACACGAACCGACGCGGTGTGCCCGTCGATCACGTCCACGCGAAAGCACTGAGCTGAAACCGCGAAGTCGGCCTTTTCTATCCCGCCGTCAGAAAATGTCCCGAGGATCTTTTGCGCTTCGATCTCTACCTTTGGTTCTTCACCGGCGATATAGGGCAATACGTTATCAGTAATATCCATTGACGAAACGCCCGGGTACCCGGCGCCCGAGATCGCCTGCAGCGTCGTCACAACCGCAGATTCCACGCCGAACTTGCGGTCCAGCGCAGCCAGTGGCGGAGCGATGCTTGCGATCGCGCAATTCGGATTTGTTACGATAAAACCTTTGCCGTAACCTCTCTTTTTTCGTTGGACCTCGATCAAACCGAGATGATCCGCGTTTATTTCCGGGATCAAAAGGGGGACATCTTCATCCATCCGGAAGCTCGAAGAATTGCTGATAACGGGGTAACCGGCTCGCGCGAATGCTTCTTCGGTTTCGCGTGCGACGTTTGAGGGAAGGCTGGAAAAAACTATGTCGCAATCCAGCGGGGGCTCTATCGGCTGAACGATAATATCTCGAACGTTCTCCGGTATTTCGCCCGTTAGTTTCCAGGCGCAAGCCTCTGCATAAGGCTTTCCAGCCGATCTGTCCGACGCAGCGAGGGCTGTGATCTCAAATTGCGGATGTCCCTGAAGTAATTGCGTGAACCGCTGGCCCACAGTGCCCGTGGCACCCAGGATGCCAACGCTGTATCGTTTTGCCATAAGAGAAGGTGGAAAACATTATTTTCTCACGGAAAAGCGTGTGTAGCAATGAGTTACTCAGGGAGTCAGAGGGATGCCAGAGCCTCTTTCATTCGTCGAATGCCCTCGATCATTTTTTCTTCGGTGTTGCAGAACGATACCCGAAGAAAACCTTTGGCCTCAGAACCAAACGCCACCCCGGGAACGGTGATGACCTTATTCTGAAGACATCTTTCGGCTATCTCGAGATCGTCACCTAATCTACGAACGTCGAGCATCGTGTAGAAGGCCCCCTCCGGCGATGTGGCGTGTAAGCCCAACTCATCTTCAAATAATCGAACAAGAAAATCGCCTCGTTTCTTGTAAACTTCGCGAGCGTGCTGCTTCGCGGCTTCCGCCTCTTCGGTCCAACCGAGTAACGCAGCTTTTTGAGTGATCGCTGAGGTGCAGACCGTTAGAAAACCGTGAAGTATCTGGATCCCGCGCATTACGTCCGACTGTCTGCTCGCCGCCCACCCAAGCCGCCATCCCGTCATGCTCAAGCTTTTAGATAGACCGCTGACAATAATAGTCTGATCGTAATATTCCGATGCCGAGCGGGGCCGTTCAGTGAAAAAAAGGTCGGCGTAGATCTCGTCTGAGATCAGAAAGATCCCGGTGTCCTTTAGAACTTCCGCAATTTGCCTGAGGTCGTTTGGCGTCAAAATTCTTCCCGTCGGATTCGACGGCGAGATAACAACGGCTGCTTTCGTTTTCGGCGTGATCTTAGAACGGAATTCGTCGATATCGAAGGCGAAATCATTCTCGGCCGGTAACCGATAATAAACCGGTGTTCCTTCGGCTATGCGCACGCACGCATCGTATGCAGGAAAGCTGGGATCCGGGATCAGCACCTCATTTCCCGTACCGACGATTGACAGGAATGCGGCGGTCATCGCCTCCTGCGAACCACAGGTTACGACGACGTCGGCCAGGCCAAGTTCAAGGTGGGGATATTGTTCACCGATAAGTTTGCGAAGCGCCGGCAAGCCGGGATGCGACGTGTAGCCATTTTGCTCTTCAAGGGTGATCCGTGCAGCCTCGCGGCGCATAAAATCGGGAGTCGGCAGATCAGGCTCACCGAGGCCGAAGTTGATGCTGTCCGGGACCGCGCGCTCAAAGAATTGTCGAATAAGCGTTGGCTGCAGACCGCGAAGGCGCGCGGGCAATTCAAACGTCCCTGGTTTCGGAACCGGTCTCATCGTTTTCTGCTTCCTCGCGTCCTTCAGAAGTTTCTTCTAATTCGCTTCGCACGGTTCCGACCTCGACATTGAATTCGCCTTCGGCCGCTGTATTGGGGTCTCCGGTCAGGATCCCGCCTATAGATTCGATCTCGCCGATCACCTTCTGCCCAAAGCCCGAGACTCTATCCCGTAACTTATGTTCGTCCGTCTTGGAGGTCTCGTTTTCTTCTTGATCCTGCATACTTGTATTCTAGTTGATACGTTATACTCGACAGAACAACTGCTAACCTATTCTACACAACTGACCAGCCTCGTTCGGACTGAATGTACTGTTCGTCATCCGCAAGGTGGAATCCTTGAGTCGGAACCGAACATTCATAGCGCTTGATCGTGAGCATCGGCCTTGCGTATTCCAACAGGTTGAACGAGTTTTCCTGACCCCGTTCACGGGTGGAGGTGGCGGTCCCCGCTTGGATCACAAGAGCAGATCTTCCGCACTCGAGGCTATAGCGCCGAGCCGAATTGGTGATAGCGCTTACGTGCAGATGTCCGGCAAGGAAAAGGTCGGCGCCGCAATTTGCCAGCGCCGGCATGAATTTACTCGCGCGGCCTACAATATCGTCGTTGTCGAAATCTTCAGGAAGGTCAAATGGATGGTGCGAAACAACGATCTTCAAAACGCCGTCGTCGATCGCGCTCAAACGCGATCGAAGTGTTTCAACCTGTTTCTCATTGATCCGGCCGCCCTTTATCGTTAGCGAGCGTGCCGTATTCACACCGGCTACGGCGAGCTCTCCATCGAAAAACCACGGCTCGTGGTCCTCACCAAAGAACTCGTTGTATTTTTTTAATGGCCGCGCGAATCGATTTATTACGTTGTAAAGCGGGATATCGTGGTTGCCCGGTACGATGATCTTCGGCATTGTGAACTGATCAAGGAATGCCCGGGCGTCTCGAAATTGCCCACGTCTTGCCCGCTGCGTAAGGTCTCCGGAAACCACCATCAGGTCGGGCGATAATTCGTTCACCTTTTCGAATAGTTCGCGGGCCACGACGTCGTCGGCTTTCCCGAAGTGTATATCGGAAACATGAACGATCTTTTTCAAGCGTGTGCCTCCGCCGTTCGCTTCGGAACCAAAACGCGCAATGCCCGCGGGACGATCTTGTATTCAAGGGGCGTATGCACGTATCCGACCTCACCATCCCGAGCGACCGCGATCTTCTTTCGTTTCGTGACTAGTGTGATCGAATCGACATGAAGCATCTTAAAATCCTTCCAATGTTTGACCCGGCCCGTAAGCGTTTTTGCCATCATTATGAAGACGCCGCTCCTGCTTCCGTTGGTGAGGGCGTAAACGCAAAGTTTTCCTCCATCCATTTTCTTGCGAGCGCCTATGTCGTAGAGATCCATTTCATAGCTATTATTGCCGATGAACACGAACGGCGTTTTGGCTTCATATTCCTTGCCGTCTATCACGGCTTTTACCTTAATGAACGGCGTTACCCAGACAGACTTTAATCCCGCCCATAACGCTGCGTGCCATTTGTTTCGACCGAGACGGTGCTGTTGCATTTCACGCTGCTTCACGACGTGAGGATATAGGCCGATGCTGGAATTATTAACAAAGATCTGATCGTTGATCGAACCGAGGTCAACAGCAATTTCTTCCCCGTCCGCTATTCCCGCGACCGCTGCTCCAAGATCTTGCGGCACGCCAAGGTCTTTGGAAAAATGGTTTAGTGTTCCAAGCGGTAAGACGCCGAGGACCTTATTAGCTTTCGAAACTTCGGTCGCTACTCCGCAGATAGTACCGTCCCCTCCGCCTGCGACAATGATCTCGGCATCGCCCTTGGCAGCTTGGACAGCCCTTTCTCCAATTTCTGCACCTTGAACTCTATATATGGTAGGTGACAGCTTATGATCACGAAATAGCTTGGCAACAGTTTCGGCGAGATCGTCGGCTGCGGCGCTGCCGGCCTTTGAATTCAAAATGACTTCGATCCGCTTTTCCACGGTCGCCCCCTTGATCGGATAAATTGTAGTGGTGGTTTCTATCTTACACCGATTGATCAGATTTATCGCAAATAATCTTCGAGGCGAGTTGAAGCGTCGGTTTTTTCGTCCCGGTATTTGACGATGATGGGGCAGTAAATAGAAAGACCATTGTCCTTGCCAAAGCCGCGTGTAACCGCACGCGAACCCTGCACAACGACCGCACCAACCGGGATCTCGAGCGAATTACCCTCCTCCGCTTTGATGATCCGCTCATTTGGCAGATCGAACACCGGCGTTGAGCGGGTTAGTATCACGCCGCTCGCCAGGACTGCTCGTTCGCGAACTATGGTGCCCTCATAGACGCCGGTGTTGCCGCCGACCAGAACGTCGTCCTCGATCACGACCGGATTTGCGTTCACAGGCTCCAACACACCGCCAATTTGTGCCGCAGCCGAAAGATGAACCCGCTTGCCGATCTGTGCGCAGGACCCGACCAACGCGTGCGAATCGATCATCGTGCCTTCATCCACGAACGCGCCAACATTCACATAGCACGGAGGCATGAGCACGACGTTCTGCGAGACAAACGAACCGTCACGGATTGTCGAGCCGCCAGGTACGATACGTATCTTGTCTGAAAGGAAAGTCGGACGTAACGGAAAGGTTTCCTTGTCGAAGAATCGAAATGTCTCTGTTTCCTTGGACATCTCGATCATCGCGCCCATCTTGAAGCCTAGCAAGATCCCTTGCTTCACCCACGCATTCGCACGCCAAGTTCCGTCAGAATCTTTCTCTGCCGACCGGATCTCGCCGCATCGAAGGGCCGATTTGAATTCTTCAAATAACGCGCGGTCTCCATCGGAAAACTTGTTTTTGGCAAATAACGATTCGATGTTTTGCTGCAAACTCATTTAGTTGCCGGCTCCTGCAAGCGATTGTATTTCCTCAACGCCGCCTTCAATCTGTCGTGCGGCAACGCGTAGACCGTGTTGCCGTCCCTGCCCTTCATCGTCTCGGCGGCAACCATCGCATTAATGATCGCTTCCTCTGTAGCCTGCGTCGTTGCCCAGAAGAGCAAATTGATGTGATCGTTCGGGAGCATTTGGATCGTGGCTAGACCGTCGTTCTTGCTCGCCTCGCCCGCGTTCGCTGTCGAGAATGCTATGAAGATATCGCCCGACGAATTTTCGCCGCGCCCACCGACATTGCCAATTCCGAGTGAAACACGCTTAACGAGACGTTTGAGCTGATGCGGGAGCAACGGGGCATCGGTAGCGACGACAACGATAATCGAGCCCTCGCCTTGCGACGGGGCTCCCGGCGTTGGGCGCAGATCGGTGATCTCGTTTCCGACGGGAACCCCGGCAACAGTGAACAGCGGCCGCGCGCCGTAATTTGCCTGGACGATAACCCCCACCGTGTAGCCGCCTGACCGAGCTTCCAAAAGGCGCGATGCCGTGCCCGTGCCGCCTTTGAATCCGTGCGCGATCATCCCGGTGCCGCCGCCGACATTTCCTTCTCCAATAGGACCGGTTTTGGCTGCGTCGAGAGCCTGAAATACATGGTCCTTTTTGACATGAAAACCGTTAATGTCGTTCAAGAAACCATCATAGGTCTCGGCGACTACGGGTAGACTGAGGTCGCCAGAATACCCGCTCGCAGAGGACCTCTTCATTGCCCACTCGATAACAGCATCGCGCACAACACCGACGCTGTGCGTGTTAGTGATCAGGATCGGCGAGCCCAGCCCGCCCGATTCTTCCACCCAGGTCGTGCCTGTCATCTCGCCGTTGCCGTTCAGCGTGTGCCATGCGGCGAAGACACGGCCCTTGAAATCCTTGCCCTGCGGCAAAATGGCCGTCACGCCGGTGCGGACGGCCGTTTTTCCATCGCCGGAGATCAGCGTTGCATACCCGACTTCGACACCTTTCACATCTGTGATCGTGTTCAGTCGACCGGTGGCTCCATCGAACGGAACGCCAAGATCGCGCGCCCGGGGCTTGGTCTGGGAAAAAATAGGGACGTTGAGCGACGCTATGGCGACAACCATTGCGGTAAGTTTGATCAATATCTTCATATCAAATTCGCTTTCTCTCCATCGCGACCGTCGAGTGTTCAAACCCCATCCCTTGCCAAAACTCCTCGCTTCCTCGCCCGGCACGAATTACCCAGGTGATATTCGGATCGTCGCCCATCAATTGTCTAACCATCTTTCCGCCGATTCCTCGTCCGCGCCTGTCCTCTGCGACCGCGACAGTTCCGATATAACCGTTCGACGCATCATCG
>DATFEW010000173.1:0-5056 GCA_035250805.1 Pyrinomonadaceae bacterium | reverse complement strand
CTTAATCGCTCGCGGAGCGACAATGTGGCAAATATCGTGAATACATCGATCAGGAACTTCCCGAGTAATCGGCGAGACACGGTTCGTCAAAACCTTGAGCGACGTCTTGCGTCGCCGGAAATGATTGCGATTCGCGCAAATGGCCGCGAGATCGAGATGGCCACGAGTAACTCGCGCCGCGTTTCCTTTACGGCGGACGGCATCGGCCGCAGTGAAACGAATCCGCGGGGCCGAAACGTTACGACCACAACCAGCTTAAGCGGTGACATATTGCAAGTGAATTACACTGGCGATCGAGTGAACGACTTCTTTGTAACCTTCGATCCGAGCGGGGACCAGCTGATCGTTACCAAGCGGATCTATATAGAGAACCGGAACGAAACCGTTACCGTTAGAAGCTTTTACGATCGCGTGAACCCCTCCCCCGATTGGACGGCGGTAAATGCCGGCCCGGTGTGGAGCGGTGGACAGACAGGAGTCCTCGATTTCTATGTTCCGAATGGTACCCGATTGAACGCGAGCCTGAGCTCGCCGGTGAACACGCGCGGTTCACAGGTTGGCGACCGTTTCACCATGGTCGTAAATTCGCCGGCACAGTATCGCGGAGCCGTAATCGGGGGACATGTCGGTGAGGCGCGAAATTCCGGAAGATTTACGGGACGAGCGAATCTGTCGATGGAGCTTGATACGATCTCTATAAACGGACGGACATACCGCTTTGCGGGCATCATTGACTCGGTAAACCCGCTGAACGGTGATTCGATCACCGTCGATAACGAGGGCTCGATACGCGATACCGGCCAGACCAGGGAGACCGTTACGCGTGCCGGCGTCGGCGCTCTGCTCGGTGCCATTATCGGCGCGATCGCGGGCGGCGGCGAAGGAGCTGCCATTGGTGCGGGCGTCGGAGCGGGTGTCGGTGCAGGTTCAGTCCTGGTAACAGGCCGCGAGAACATCGACCTCGGGGTTGGTTCGACATTCACCATCACGGCGACAGCACCGGTAAATAACCGGATCGGAGCAAATTAATATTTGCTCGAATCAATAGATAAAAGGCGGGCCTTCGTGCCCGCCTTTTAGTATTTGGTTTGTTGGCTCTGGTACTTCAGGTCGGGTCGCCGTCGGCCGATGCCAAGGCCTGTGACACGTACTTAAGCCTTGGCCGATGACCGCTACGAGACAGATCAGCATCTCGCCGACCGCTAAAATGCAGATCAGTGGGCGAAATCCGTATAGGCGTTTCCGGCTGGTCATACCGCGAATGGCGCGGCCTCTTCTATCCGAAAGGACTGGCGCAGGATGAGGAACTCGGTTACACAAGCGCTCGCGTGAATTCGATCGAGATCAATGGTACGTTTTACCGGCTGCAAAGTCCGAGGAGCTTCGAAAGCTGGGCTGGCGATACACCTGACGACTTCGTATTCGCCGTAAAAGGTTCGAAGTACATAACACACCAAAAGAAACTAAACGAGGCTGAGGTCCCCCTTGCAAATTATTTTGCTTCGGGGGTGCTTTTGCTTGGTAAGAAGTTGGGGCCGATATTATGGCAATTCGCCCCGTGGTATCGATTCGACCCGGGACGTATGGAAACGTTTCTAAAACTCCTGCCTCGCGACGCGAAACAGGCGGCCTCTTTGGCGCGGAAGAACACCATCAGGGATGCTGAAAGAAAAAGCGCTGTGCCCATGAAGAATGTGAAGCTCCGGTACGCATTCGAGCCTCGTCATGAAAGTTTTTTCGTACCGGAGTTTACATATCTATTGCAAGAGCACAATGCTGCTATGGTCGTGTCGGAGACGGGTGGAAAATTTCCGTATGCCGAAAACATAACGGCAGATTTTGTGTATGTCCGACTCCACGGGAATGAATTGTACAAGAGCGATTATCGAGACTCGGAACTGGACGAGTGGGCGAAGCGCATCAGAAAGTGGCGATCAAAAAAGCTGGATACGTATGTCTATTTCGACAATACCTTCGAAGGCCACGCAATAAACAACGCGATATACCTTGCAAAGCAATTTCGTCAAAAAACAACACGCAAAAGGAACTGATGCACACGTCTATTCTGGGAGAGCAACCCAGTTTGGAGGAAATATGTTAGGAGCTATATTAAATGCAATACTTGGCAGATATGGCAGCAACGGGGAATATGTGTTGACTGGGATCCAGCATTCTGCAAGGCTTGATTAGCAATTGCCCGCAAAATAACAAAAAAGATCGATATTTCGCGGGCTAACAGATTCAAACTACCTAGACAGCGGCTGCGATCACTTCATCGAAGATCGCTATTGCAACATCGACATTTCCCTTGGTTAATATCAACGGTGGCGACCACCGGATAGTGTTCGCTCCGCAGCCGAGAATAATCAGGCCGCGTTCATAGCAGGCGTATTCGATCTTATCGCGAAGCTCGGGAGCCGGTTTCAAGCTCTGATTGTCGTTTACGAACTCGACCCCGAGCATCATTCCCAGCCCGCGGACGTCACCGATGCAGTCATATTTCTCGGAAAGTTTTCGGAGCCCCGCTTCCAGATACGCTCCTACCTCACGCGAATTGTCGACAAGTCCGCCTTGCAGCAGCTCAATGGTTTTCAGCGCAGAGGCAAGGGCGACTGGGTTGCCTCCGAACGTGGAGGCGTGCGCGCCCTTGTGCCAGTTCATTATGTCTGAGCGTGCAGTGCAAACGCCGATAGGCATTCCCGAGCCTATTCCTTTAGCCATGCAGACGACATCCGCCTTTATACCGTCGTAATGATCAAGTGCAAACATCTTTCCGGTCCGGCCCATTCCGCTCTGCACCTCATCCGCGATAAGCAAAATACCGTTCTCATCGCAGATCCGCCGGATCTCCTTCACGAAAGCTTTCGGGGCGGGGACGTAGCCGCCTTCTCCCTGTACGACCTCAAGAACGATCGCCGCCACTTCTTCAGGAGGCGTCGTCGTCTTAAATAGGCGATTTTCGATCCAGTTGATCACGTCGCGCGTGATCGTTTCGTCGTCGGTCGGCAGGTCGTTTGCGAAATGTCGAAACTTATTTGGAAAGGGCACGTGGACCACGTCCAATGCCTGACGCATAAAGCCTAACCGCTGGGCTTTTTTGGAACTCGTGAGAGACAACGCCCCGAGCGTCCTCCCATGAAACGACCCGAAAAACGAAATGAACTTTTGCCGCCGAGTGTGATACATCGCGAGTTTCAGGGCCGTTTCGACCGCCTCAGCACCGCTGTTTGCGAAATGCGACTTCGTGGCACCCTCGATCGGCACGATCTCATCGAGCTTCTTACCGAGCTCGGGCATGTGGCGATAGTAAAAATCGGTTCCGCATAGGTGGATCAACTCGCTTGCCTGTTTCGATATGGCTTTGACGATCTCGGGATGGCAATGGCCCGTGGAACACACGGCGACGCCCGCGTTGCAGTCCAGAAAGACGTTGCCATCCGGGTCGGTTATCCAAACGCCGCTCGCGTGATCGGCAACGAGTTTATAATCCGGCCTCGGATAGCTTGGCGTAACGTACCGTGAATCGGCGTTGATAATTTCGAGAGACTTCGGTCCCGGCAGCGCGGTTTTTATAACGGGCTTCTGCAATTCTGTTGTTGGTGTCATGGTTTTCTCCATAAAAGGTTTAGAGGCGGGCTTGCCCGCCGGCCATGTCGGGAAACCCCGACTCTAAACGATCGAATGGAGAATTTAGTCGCCGCCGAAGAGATTGGCGCGTTTGCAGGCAGGACGTAGATTTGCGATCGAACGCGAGGTCATTTGATTGTCAGCATAGCCTAGTCCGACGCGGAATTCAACGTTTTCTCTTACCGTTCGCTCCGTGCCGCCATTCCAGCGTGATCGAGCCACCTACGGGAAGCCTCGACCATATATTTGCGAACTCTTCGAACTTATTGATAATGCGTTGTATCTCGGCTTTTGGAATTCTCGTATCTGGAACAATGTCGTGTTTTTCCCAACGTGATTGGGCAGCATAAATCGCGTGTTCGGAAAAAAGGGCGTCCTTCTTATTTGCTTTTGCGATCTTGCCCCCGCGTTTTCTTGCTTTTCGTTGGCTTCTGGCATCCTGAGAAAAAAATGTATTCGCGGTTCCCCCAGCAGCGAGTTGTCCAAAGACACCACCCAAGATTCCTAGCTCGCTTTCAACAATGAAATGCGCCGCATCGTGCGGAAGTCGCGGGTCATACCCGGGCGCCGGTTGCATCTTCACCGGATCCATTCCTGCGCCTTCGACAGTCACGCTGTAGCCTCGTTCGTGGATTCTTGTGAACGTCACCCTCATGCTTGAGTGCTAAAATCCCATTATGCAGCCTATTCAAAAACATGCCAACAAACTAATTGATGAAACCTCGCCGTATCTGTTGCAGCACGCGCATAATCCGGTGGACTGGTATCCGTGGGGCGACGAGGCATTTGAAAAAGCAAAAAGGGAAGACAAGCCGCTGTTGATCAGCATCGGGTATTCGGCGTGCCACTGGTGCCATGTGATGGAGCACGAATCGTTCGAGGACGAAGCAACGGCAAAGATCCAGAACGAGCACTTCATCAATATCAAGGTGGATATGGAGGAGCGTCCGGATGTGGATAAGATCTACATGAACTTCGTCCAGATCACGACGGGCCGCGGCGGTTGGCCGATGAACGTGTTCGTTACGCCGGACAAGGTACCCTTTTTCGGCGGGACGTATTTCCCACCCGCTCAGCGATACGGAATGCCCTCATGGCAGCAGATCCTTTTAAGCATCGCCGAAGCGTGGCGCGAACGGCGGGATGAGTTGATGCATTCGGCAAACGACATACTCGGTGAGCTTCGGCGGCTGAGCATTAACGAATTCTCGACGCATGGCGTTGACGAGGCCCTCTCAGATTCGTCGTATCAAAGCTTCGTCCAGTCGTTCGATGCGAAGAACGGCGGCTGGGGCGGCGCCCCGAAATTTCCGCAGGCGATGTCAATGGAATTCCTCCTTCGTTACTGGAAGCGTACCGGAAACGAGAACGCCCTGGGAATGGTCAAGCATACAGCACTGAAGATGGCGAGCGGCGGCATCTACGATCA
>DATFEW010000159.1:0-4979 GCA_035250805.1 Pyrinomonadaceae bacterium | reverse complement strand
CGGCGGTCAAACTGCATTGCAAAAAGAAAATACTTCAAGCTGCTAACAGGTCATTCGACGTTTCGGCGAAAACACGTCTGCCGTTCAATGCGTCGTCAATGATCTCACGTACGGCCGAGGCATCGGGATTAACATCCATGCGCGCACATGCACGGAGGTGCCTGATTATGCCTTGAGTCGCGATCTCAATAGAGTCACCGGTCAACTTTGTGAACCGGCGAGCCTGTATGTGATCGATCTGCAGGATCCTATCCTGCAAAGTCATCGGTTTAGCTGCTGCCACTTTATGATCTCCTTCTATCGTTAAAGTATCCCCTTGAAAATAAAACATTTGATCTCGCCCCTGGGAGTTTAAAAACAGTAGAAGCCTATCCTGCATACTTCCGAAATGCAGTTAGTTGAAAAGCCTAACAACCGGGTTTGCTGAAATTTTAAAGCGCCTCGAACTGCTTCCAAAATCTGTAATACGATGATAACAGGATGCTATGGAATTGTCACCAAATTTTTTTGCCAAAGAGGCCAAATTTTGGATGTTTTAGTCGAAATTTTGAATGTTTTAAAATGTTAAAAACCGCCGAATTAATTGATTCGGCGGTCTTAATGGGCGTAAATTACTGCAAGAACTTAGGCTATCGAATCCTTCATGGCTTTGCCGATGCTGAATTTGACGGTGGTCTTTGCGGGGATCTTAATGACCGCACCGGTAGCCGGATTTCGGCCC
Source organism: Pyrinomonadaceae bacterium (assembly GCA_035250805.1). Taxonomy (GTDB): domain Bacteria; phylum Acidobacteriota; class Blastocatellia; order Pyrinomonadales; family Pyrinomonadaceae; genus OLB17. Next base: position 4,258 of record DATFEW010000159.1, on the reverse strand, counting down.
TCACGAGCCTTTCGGTTGGTCTTTTTCAGCTTACCAAAGCCGGGCAAGCTAAACTCGCCATTCTTTTTAACTTCGCTGGTTGCAAGGTCTGAGAGAGCGTCAAAAAAACCCTTGACATCGGTTTTTTTGAGGCCGGTCGAGTCGGCCAATGTTCCGATGATCTCGGATTGTGTCATACGAGCCATAATTCAATTATCCTCCAAGGTGGTTTAGGTTATAAGTACTTCTTTTACGAACTGGGATGCCGGCGAGAATCAAACAGCAACGTCGGGTGAAGTGTTCCGATCATTAAGCCAGCCTGATGGTCGGGGCGGCAAGATTCGAACTTGCGGCCTCACGGTCCCAAACCGTGCGCACTACCAGGCTGTGCTACGCCCCGTTGTATCGTTTGCGAAACGGTTCCAAGCATCGGATTTTACAGGCGAATATTACGCTGGTCAAGCCAAATCACGTAAAAATCGGATTATTTTCGAAAGGGCGTGAGCGCGGTGACTGATGGTTTGCTTGGTCTTTCGATCGAGCTCCGCAAATGTTTTTGTGAAACCGTCAGGAATGAAAATCGGATCATACCCAAATCCGTTCGAGCCTCGTGGGCGGTCCGCGATGGTTCCGTTACACACACCCCGCGCCTGACAGATCACACGGCCGGCGGGATCCGCCAGGGCGATATGCGACACGAAACGGGCGCCGCGAGCGGCGTGGTTTGAGGCATCGATCTCGGCAAGCAGTTTTGAGATCTTTACATCGTATCCCGTCTCGGCTCCGGCAAAACGGGCGGAGTGAACGCCGGGTGCTCCGCCGAGAGCATCTACCTCGAGTCCCGAATCGTCCGCGATCGCGTACATTCCCGATGTTTTTGCATAACCTACCGCCTTGATCGTGGCATTTTCTTCAAAGGTGGTTCCCGTTTCTACGATCTCGGGAAGGCCAGGGAAGTTTCGCAGGTCGGTAAGCTGAAATGGCAGACCGCGAAGAAGGCTGCCCAATTCTTTCATCTTTCCCGTGTTTCGAGTTGCAATGAACAGTTCAACAGGGCCGTGTCCGGTATTTGATCGCATTTATTTTTCATTGCCCGAATGGGGCAAATGTTGTATAAATTAAATAGCGGCCCCACCGCAACCCGCCGTCGAGAAATTCACCTAATATCGAGGAAATAAGGCATTGAATGTCTTGGACACATCCGCCGCAGAACCTACCCACGCTTCGGGCAAAAAAAGCGAGTCGTTAGGTGTAGGTAACGGCATCTCCAACCGCACGACTGACGAGGAGTTCGAGCTCGGGCTTTGGCTTCGAGGTCTCGAGGCATTCTGCTCGATAGGCCGCCTTGCCTTCCCCCAGAATCCGAAACACACCACCACCCACGATTTCAAGAATGAATGCCGCATTACACAAGCAGTGCTGCTGCGGGCGAGTGAACTTGCTTTCGAGATCGAGCGTGACAATTCCGGGACCTACGACCAGCGTGCAATAAACTTTGCATCGACGACGATCAAGACCCTGCTGACGCTGAACGCTGCATTGCTCCGGAGCGATTCGTTGACATTTGACGAGTGGCAGGCGTGGAGTCGACTTGCGGCGGATCGAATTCGGAAAACAGATGTTTACCAATTTTTCGAAGCCGATTTTCGTCGGAGCGGCACCCAGTTTTTACCGGATCGCCTTAACGAGCTTCTTGACTCGGAGCGGCTATCAGATTCAGAACGACGTGATCTCGGGGCATTCCTTCCAAGTTTTGGCGGCATCCTTCGATCGCTGGAGATCGTAGGCCGAATGCTCCGGAATGATGAACCGATGAAGCAGACGCTTGCGATCTTTGCATTCATATATGAAGCCGCAAACGAGCTTATCTCGGACATCAATGTGCGGCTTGATCGATTCGACGATGAATCAAGTGAGCTTTTTGGGATGCTGGATGCTGCTTCGTACACCATCTCGATCGAAATAAAGAAGGCTTTTTCGTATGAGTTGTCTTCTGTGATCGGGTTGCGGTCCGCCAGTTCGATCTTTGCACGGATCGAGTCGGCCTACGGGGTGCTGAACGATAATATCCAGCAGTTATGCGCCGGCTTCGCGCGGCTTGCGGAGCCCGGCATAAACGCGATCGATATATTTCCCGTATTTCACCAAAAGCTGGACCAATCGATCGAGCTTCGCCGACGGCTTTGGGAGATCCTAACCATTGTGCGGACGCTTGAGTCGGATGCCACTGCGAACGGACTAATTGGTCTCCGGGGCGAATTAAAGCAGTTCCTCAGCGAACCTGTGAGCTTCCTGTTCTATAAAGACCGCGAAACGTTCGAACGGTTCTGTACTGAGATCGCGATCACCAGCGAGATCACCGAAGCCGGCCCGGTCCTGCATCGATTTTCAGCTTATCTTGAGACTCTCTTCGGTCAGATCTGTATACGCGCCGTTCTTTCCAATCACCCATTCGACCAGCAGTAGTCACTGAGAACGCAGCGTCGACAGGGGCTTTTTGAACAAAACATCAAAACTGGCCAAAGCGCCAACCGTCATTACTACCGCCGTAGTGATAAAGATCCCAACGAGAAACAGCATCGGATCGAACACCCATTCGATATCCAGCAGGTAACGGCTGACGATATAGGACAACGCGACGGCAAATACTGATCCGATAATGCCGGCAAGAATCCCGAGCACGCCATATTCCGACAGCAGCATCGTGGCGAGCGAAAGCCGTCGGGTGCCGAGCGTCTTCATAATGGCGTTCTCATAAATACGCTGTGATTTCGTAAGGGCGATCGAACCGATCAGTATCAAAATTCCGCTGAGGATCACAAAGCCTCCGACGAAAGAGATCGCGATAACGAAGTTGTTGATCAATCGCTGTACGGTAGTAAGAATATCCGCGACGTCGAAGACCTGAACGTTTGGAAAACGGCTTAGAGCGTCGCGTTGAAGCCGCTGTCTTTCAGTTGCCCCAATACGGCTGAGCGTCGTTGCGGCAAAGCTCTGTGGGGCCGATTCGAGCACGCCAGGTTTGAATACGAAAACAAAAGCGGTCCGTGTATTTCGGATATCGATACGTCGAATGCTTCCCACGCGCACGGTTAATTTCCGTCCGGAAATATCGAATGTCATTGAATCGCCGGGATGGATATTCGATCGTTGGGCCACTCCTTCCTCCACTGACACCTCAGGTACATCGGACGTCATATCCCACCAACGGCCTGCGACTATGGTTTCGTTTTCGTCAAGATTCGGCCGGTAGGTTACCGCGAATTCGCGGCCGATCTGGGCCTGCTGTTGCCGCACCTCATTCGGAAGATTTCCGCCCAGCGGCTCTCCATTGACGTAGGCAATGCGGGCCCGAACGGTCGGTGTGAGCTCGGGTGTTTCGCCTGTCTTCTCGGAAATAAGCTGCGCGAGCTCATCTTTCTGGCTCCTCTGAACGTCCACAAAGAACAGGGTTGGAAGCCGCTGATTCCTTGAGAAATCGAACTCGCGGACGAGGTTGGTTTGCAGCGACTGGACAGTAAGAACTACAAACGTCCCGAGCCCGACCGCCAGCAAAATTATGCGCGTCTGGTTACCCGGACGATAGAGCGAGTTGATCCCCTGCCGAAGTGAAAATGACCCGAGCGGCTTTAACCGGCGAAGTAGTCTGGTGAGAATCACTGCTGCAAGATAAAGCACAGCAGACGTTACTGCCAGTCCGCCAAGAAAATAGATCCCGACTGTCAACGAACCTGCCTGCCAAACTGCAAGGCCTAAAAGTCCGAGCAGACTGATCGCCCCAAACAGCCATTTGGTCTTGTCGAGCGTGCGGAGGCTGGCGTTGTTCTCATCACGAAGCAGCAGCCGAGGCTTGATATTCCGGACCTGCAGCAGAGGCAGTGCCGAAAACAGCAGTGAGATCAACACGCCTAAGACGAGACCCTGGAATACGGTGGAGATGCTGATGACGTACGTCATCTTTTCCGGTAGCTCTTCGGCAAATCTCGCACGCACAAACCAGAGTGCAAGCTGCGCGAGGACAACACCGAAAAGGCTGCCGACCAGACCCAACGTCAGGATCTGCAGGAGATAGACCGAGATTATACGGTTTCCGGTTGCGCCGAGGCATTTCAGCACGGCGACCGACTTTCGCTTTTGTTCGACGAACGCACGGGAAACATTCCAAACGCCTATCCCGCCGAGAACAAGGATCAGCAAGCCGGTAAGTGCCAGATAATTCTCGGTCCGAGCAAATTGTTCCCCAAGCCGTTCCTGTGTTTCGCGATACGACTGAACGGTG
>DATFEW010000158.1:0-3492 GCA_035250805.1 Pyrinomonadaceae bacterium | reverse complement strand
CCCGGCCGTGCAAGTGAGCGTAGAGACATTGTCGCCGCCCGCAGCTGAATTGCTCGCAAACATAACATTCGCGGTCTGTGAACCCGCTGCGCCAGCCGGTGGCGTGCAGGATACAGCGACTGCCATCGACCCGCTCTGGGCGACGCTCGTCCCCGGTGCCGGTGCCGTCAGCCCAAACCAGCCGCTCGGATCGGTGAGTGTCGCCGAGCTGATCACGAGGTCGGCATCGCCGCTATTCGAAACCGTAATATTACTGTTACCGGTGGTGCTTACGTTAACAATGCCAAACGCTACATCCGTTACATTTATGATCGGTTCCGTGCCGGCGCCCTGAATGTCGAAGTTATATGGATTTTCATCTGTGTCATCGTTGGCGATGCTCAATGTAGCCGAGCGCGATCCGGATGCGCTTGGGTCGAAGGTAACTTGAAACGTGGTAGTGCCAGGCCCTGAGACCGGCGAGGCGGGATCTAATGTGACTGTAAAGTCGCTCGCGTCGTTTCCCGTTATCGCGACGCCTGTTAGTTCGAGCGGGGCAGTTCCTATATTCTCGATCGTAAAAGTCCTAACGACCGTACCACCGTCGGTCGCCGTCGAACCAAAATTCGTATGGTCCGCTAGATCCGGCGTCGCATCGCCATCCGCAATGCTCACGGAATTGCCGACTACATTCATCTCCGGCGCGGCGGGCGTTCCGTTTGCAGTTAAGCTGAAGTCGTCAATGGCCAGGCCATCGTCAGCCCCGGACGCATCAACATCGGTCCAGCGGACCCAAAAGGTCGCTCCATTAGGTATGTTCAGTCCTGAGATTGTGGAGGCAAGCGAAGTACGGTTGACGGGATCATTTCCGTCCTTTAACGTAGCTGTTCCCGTGGTATTTGGCGTGACGAAATTAAGCGCCGTTACAGTTGTCCAGGAGCCAGTCGTAAGACTTGTAGCGTCCGTACTGTACTCGAAGTTGAGCTGATCCGTTCTTCCTCCGGTTGCTCCCAATCGCCATTCTTCGCCGACATAGGAAACATCCAGTGACTCGATCGCGCTCCCAGTGTTATTACTGAATGAGGATCCAATGATTGAAATGATCGTTCCACTTCGGAGCATTCCGAGAGCGCGGTCGGTGTCTGGGTGCGTTCCGTCCGCTCCGTAGCTATAGGTATCACCCGTAGAGCTAAGTCCTGTATCCACCGCATACTGCTGATTGACGCGGGCACTAGTGCCGGTCTCACTCAATGCCCAGCCGGGGATCGCAAGTGTATTGTTCGTACTTTGAAACACACTTGAAAGAGTGTCAAAGTTCTGTATATATGGTGATCCGAGTGTAGTGATACTAGCCTCTATCTGCGGTCCATCGGGTTTTGCCTCGTGTTGCTCGACGCTCGGCTGAGATCCGATCACGCTCAAAAATGTACTCAGCTCTGAGACTGGATAGATACTCTTTATTGGAAAGGCGAAACTGCTTGTAACAAGCAGAGTTAGAGATATAGCGACAGAAATGCGAAAGGACACAGTGCTGTTGGGCATAGGAGCTCCGGATCGTTCAAATTATTTTGGGTAAATCGTTTGGTGAGAGGATTATAAGCGGAAATGGCTCTGTGTCAAAAGGAGATGACGTAAATGCGGAAAGGACGCCGAATACGTCTCCCACACCGCAGCCAGCGCCCCTTCCAGTTTTCGGAATCAAGGCCGGGAGGCCATGCTTCCGAAATCGATCTTTTTTCAAACAAGCCAAGGCCCAGGAGGGCTTCAAGATTATCTTACCAGTTCGAGAATTCTAGCACTTTCTTATCGCTTGTCAAGCGCGATCGGGTTCAGCCATTCCGCCCAATAGCAGGCTCCACCGCCGTTATTTGTTGGATTCGCGGGAATTAGGAACCGTTGCCGTGTCGGGCCCGGGATTAATAAAAACGCGGGCCGGGCACCCGCTTTTTTCTCGATTCGGTCTTTTCTATCGCTCGCGCTCGGCGGCCAACGAAATACGGGCATTGGCAAGGTCAAGACGTTCGCGAATAGCGACTGTATCTTCGGCTGGCGCAGCCGCATTTGCAGCGAGTTCTTTCTCTGCTTCTTCGCGGTCGGCCCTCGCCCTGTCCGTATCGATCTCGTCCGCAGATTCGGCCAGGTCGGTCAAAACCGAAACCTGATTATCGCTGACCTCGACAAAACCAGCCGCGATCGCAAGCTTTGCCCTTTCCGTGGTGCCCTTCACCGCATAGGAAAGCAGACCCGGCTTGAGCGCCGAGATAAGCGGAGCGTGATTTGAAAGAATTCCTGCCTCGCCGGAAGCAGTGGGTACGGTCACCATATCCGTTTCGATATCAACGACACGACGTTCGGGCGTTACAACTTCTAGTTTCAACATACTAAGAGTTTTCAGAATCCGACAAAAGGTGCATATCCGGCACCTCCGCCGAACTACCGTCGGAGAATTCGACCGTGTAAATCACCGTCCCGACTCGATATCCCCAAAAAACCGCGTTCTCTTCGGTCTCAACTTCCCACAAACCGACGACCTCTCCAGAGTCACTAGGGAACAATTCGTTGTGGGGTGAAACCACTCTCACGGAATCGCCCCAGGTGTATTTGGTCACGGGCTATTAAGCACCTGCTGCCATCTTCTTCGCCTTGTCACGAGCCTGTTCGATTGTGCCGACCATATAAAACGCCTGCTCGGGCATGTCGTCGCACTTGCCCTCTAAGATCTCCTTAAATCCTTTTACGGTGTCCTCCACTTTGACGTACTGTCCATCCAACCCGGTGAATTGTGCGGCTACATACATTGGCTGTGAGAAGAAACGCTGGATCTTACGTGCACGTGCGACGGTAAGCTTATCGTCTTCTGAAAGCTCGTCGAGGCCGAGGATCGCGATGATGTCCTGCAGATCTTTGTAACGCTGGAGGATTCGCTTCACTTCCTGTGCCGTGTTGTAATGCTCTTCGCCTACGATCGCGGCGTCGAGGATACGCGAGTTCGATGCAAGCGGATCAACTGCCGGATAGATGCCGATCTCGACGATCTGACGCGACAGCGCCGTTACGGCGTCGAGGTGCGCGAATGTCGTCGCCGGAGCCGGATCGGTATAGTCATCGGCGGGCACATAAACTGCCTGAATAGACGTAATAGCACCGGTCTTCGTCGAAGTGATGCGCTCCTGCATCTCCCCCATTTCCGTCGCAAGGTTCGGCTGATAACCCACCGCCGACGGCATACGTCCAAGAAGGGCCGACACCTCGGAGCCGGCCTGGGTAAAGCGGAAAATGTTGTCGACAAAGAACAGCACGTCGTTACCCTGATCACGGAAATATTCAGCAACGGTCAAACCCGACAGCGCCACCCGAAGACGTGCTCCCGGCGGTTCCGTCATCTGTCCGTAAACGAGGGAAACTTTTGATCCTTTGATGGCTTCCATGTCCACCTTTGTAAGGTCGAAAGCCCCGGACTCTTCGAAGTTATGCGTAAACGCGTCGCCATAGGTGATAACTTTAGATTCCACC
>DATFEW010000154.1:0-5824 GCA_035250805.1 Pyrinomonadaceae bacterium | reverse complement strand
GACCGTTCTGGAGAAAACCCTTGCGAGGTGAAATGGGCTGAGGGCCGTCAGTATACCCAGCTCCCGCAGCGAAATGTTCCGTTCGTGATGCTCTGTGATGTAATCTCGAGCGATCCGGATCGCAGCGGGCTCATTGCCATTGCGTGCTGGCTCGCCGCGAATTTCGGATCGCTTTGCCAGAAGGCCGAGAAAGTCGAGCAGCGATCCTTCATTTTCAAGCCTTGAAACAGAGCTTCCCGCTGCCTCATGCATAGCAACAAATGCTGAGATCACCTCTCGGCCGAAGACAATAGGGTTCGCAAAGAAAGGAAGCCCCTCGCCGGAACCTTCATTTAGTATCGCAGCGGACACCAGCTTAGGCTCGATATAAACCGATCGAAAGGAGCAGCCGGTGCTGGTATAGTTCGAATGTATTTCACCCGGGTGTAAAATGAACAGGCTTTCCGCGGGCGTGTCATAGCGAACCCCACGATAATTTACCTCCCCGCCGCCATCGGTTATCAGGCAAACCTGATACTCATCGTGCCAGTGTTTCGGATACGGCTCGGAAACAGCGGTCCCCGTACGGAATTCAACGCCGCCAAGGTCATTGCGTCGCCAGACTTTGATGTCTTCGGATTTCGCCATACTACTTAGTACGTTATGACCGCCTGTGAGTTGCGTAAACCGTTTGTCCGTGACGCTATCACGGAGGCCCGCCATGCGAGATGGCTACACTGCCGCGGGACTCGAAAGTAACTTTCCCTCTTACTTTTTTGGTTTGTTTCCTCGTTTTAACTTATACCGCTTGATGCGGAGCCGGATATCGCTTCGCACGAAATGATATGGAACGCTGCGGCTAAGGTTTCGCAGATCGCGATCCGAATTTAGCGGCGATCCTGCGAACGTGATGGCGAAAACACTTCCGCCGAGCTTCATCGCGTCATATTTCACGCCTTGCCCTGTAAGTGTTCTGAGTATTTTTCTTATACCCCGATAGACAAGATCAGAATCGTGAAAAACTATGCTGCAGCCCTCCGCGGCAACACGAACGCAAAAATCGAAATCGGCTATAACCGCGTGATCGGTGTGCTCGCCGTCAATAAAGCAAAGCGTGGGTTTCGGGTCGATCACGTCGGGATCGACATCCCGTGTCGAGGCGTCAATGGTCGCGATCTTTTTCACATCATCGTGAGAGACCTCGGATAGTAACCGGATCATCCGCTCGGTCGAATTATCGATATACGTCTGTTTTTCGCCACGGGCGTCGTCAACTACCTGGGGCCGCAGATCGATAGAATAGATCTTGGTACAAAGCGGATCGACCAGGTGCGGCTGAAGTGTTCCGCCCAAATGCGAACCGATCTCAAGATAAACATACTCACCTTGCGAGCGGACCGCCCTCTGGATAGCCAGAAGAGACTGTCGGTCGTCCTCGGTCGTTTGCGATTCAATGCGCTCGAACAGCGAGACATCGAGTTCGCCGAGCCTTTTATCTAGATCAAATGTTGCAGTCACAGTTTTGGACCACACACGTCCATCAACATACCGGTCAATTCACACAATACCGTTTGCAAAGAGTTAGAAACTCAATCTTTTGCATTTGGCCTTGTGGGCCCGGCGTCATCTTTCCGATCCAGTCCGCAGTACGGTCGCAAAGGCTGGGACAAAGCTCTGTTTGCCCATCGAGCACCATCTTAAGTAGTTGAATGATCTCTCGCGGAATGCACGGGGCGAGCCTTACATTTGTCCAGTATGCCTTAAGCTTTGTAAGATCAGCGGTTTTGGTTCGATATATCTTCACATATTGCGCCGCCCCTTTATCACCCGCTTTGGCCCTGCCTTCGAACGACTCGGCCATTCTTTCTGCGACGGCGATCTCGTTCTGTAGCTTATCGATCATCCGGTCGATCTGAAGATCGTCATCCGCGGTTTTCGAGGGAACACCATCGCAGTACGCGGACGAAGAAGGTGTAGGCGTGGGCGTCGGATCGCCGGTGGTGTTTCCAGGCGTCGGCGTGGGGGTGGGCGTGGGTTCCGTTTCTCGCGTGAGTGAGAAGTCCTCCCAATCGTCGTATCTGGAGCTTCGTTGGCAATTGACATACCGGCCGTTCTCTATGTCAAAAGAGTAACCGGGTCTAAAGTTCTGGCCCGAAATTGTATTTCCGTCGGCACTTACCTGGGCCTTGAATTTCGTTTGGAACACCGCACTAACCCGGCAGTCGTCCATCATTTTCTTGGTGTTCGAGCACGCTGTGTACTGGTCGCTTTCAAGCTTGTAAGAAGCATCCGGCCCGCGGCCCGTAAGGATGAGAGGCGCAGAGAAGTATTGGGAACGCGTGTGGTCCCAACAGGGAACGATGGGCGAGAATCTGGCCGTCACTTGCCCGGCTTGGTCGTGACGAATGATGACCGTCTCGGCTTTCTCCGTTTTCCACCGGCCCGTAAGGTCGAATGGTGTGGTTCCGACAGGAGGATGAACTTGAGTCTTTGCCGTGTTGGTGCCGCACCAGATGGCAGCCGAAACCATTAAAACAACAAGCAAGGTCAATTTGGATCGGCGATACCTGGACAACATAACCTCTCTCCTTTATATGCAAGGACTGTAACTGGAAGTTGACGGTGAGTAGTCTGAAAATTTGCGTTTCCGAACGGTTAACCGCCAAAAGTGCTATTTTGACTGGTCGGGCACGAAAGCGGCGATTCGCAGCGGTGCTCCTGAGCCGCCTTTTATCTTCATCGGTAACGCAATGACGTGAAAACCTTTCGAAGGCAGTTTGTCGAGATTTGCCACGTTTTCAAATGCAGGTAGATCGTTCGTCATTAACGTCACGTGCGATTTGAAATCGGTCGACTGACCAAAATCAATACTGGCTGTGTCAATTCCGACTGCCTTGAATTTTCGATTTTCCACCAACCACTTCGCAGCGTCCGCATGAAGGCCCGGGAAATGCAGATCCTTTACCGCCGCTTCACCTTTTTGATCGGTCCCGAGATAAGCCTTTTCATCAGGCCATTTCGTGCCAAACCCAGTGTAGAAAAAAATGATGCTCCACTCCGGGATCGTCCCGTTAGCAGCTTCCCACGCTTTTATGTCGTCAACTGTGATCAGGTAATCGCGGTCCGTGCCGGCCTTCGCCGAGACGTCGATCTTCACGCCGGGCGCTATCAGTTGATTCAATTGGATCTGATCCACCGTCTTCTTTCCTTCTGCAAAATGTACGGGCGAATCGATATGCGTTCCTCCGTGTTCGGCAGCGGAATAATTGTATGCAGAATAGTAATACCCGCCGGGAGTCATCCCCTCGGCGACCGTCGTACGTTTGAAGGGCTCCGCCGTAACCCAATAGATCGTCTCATCCGAAAAATCGTGAGAGAGATCGATCCATTGGCCGGTTGGGAAATCACTTTCTCGACTAGAACAGGCTGCGGTAACTGCGGCCATGGTCAGAATCAAAACAAGTATCACTCTCATTAGCGTTGTCCTCTCCGCATTATTTCCCTAGTACAGATCCGCCTCGCCCGGCGGCCGTGTTTTCCAGCGGCGATGTGTCCAGAGCCACTGCTCCGGGAAACGTCGAATGATCTTCTCGATCTCGCTGGTAAAGGCAATGGTCGTTTCCAGCACGTCGCTTTCCGGGTTTCCTGTGTTCGATGGTTCAATAGGTTGTCCATTGTAAACCACATAACGGGATTCGTTTCGATCCCAGATCGCAAACATCGGAAATATTAGTGCGTTCGTGCGAATTGCGAACCGAGCTACTCCAGCCGTTGTGCAGGCTTGGATACCAAAGAACGGAACAAAGACACCCTCGCGAAGGTCGGTGTTGGTATCCGGCAATACGCCAACGCTGTGGCCGGATCGCAACGCCTTTAGAACAGATTTTGCCGAATCGGATTTATAGAGCTGCCGGCTTCCGAATTTGGCCCGTTTTTCGGTAAACATCTTATCGATCAGCGGATTGTCGATCTCGCGTGCAATGAAGTAGATCGGTTCATACTGAAGTGCAAAGCCTGAAAGCAAAACTTCCCAGTTTCCTATGTGCGCTGTCGCCATAAGTACCCCGCGCCCTTCGGCCTTGGCCTTCTTGTATGCGATAAATTCTTCGGATTCGAAATCAAAACGAATGGTCTCCCGAGACGACTCGGATGTCGCCGGATCAAATCCTGCGAATTCCGCGACCGTTCTTCCAATATTTTCTATTGACGAATGGAGTATCCGCTTTCGCTCATCCGGCCCCATCCCCGGAAACGCTATCTCCAGATTTCTTATCCCCGCCTTTCGCCTGTCGGCCAGCACGCAAAAAGTCAATCGCGCAGTTGCTATACACAAAGAGACCGCGGCGTTTCTTGGAAGGATCCGGACGAACGAAAACATTATCCGTAGAGACGTATACTCTGCCCAGGTTTTGAATCGTCCTTTTCTCGCCATTTTTCCGGTCTGCCTGCCAAAAGATACCGTAGGGACCGAACTCTTACAAAACTGTTACATTTGCTCCACCCGCAAACTGTTAGCCTTTAATTGGGCGCGATCTCACCCCAAAGGCGCGTCCAACACAGGACTTTTTAACGATATGGAAACGACAGCCTCATTCGAAAGCACGCACGGGAAGTTCAACTGGAACACGATCTTCTTTGTCGTGCTTTTTCACCTTTTGGCGGTGGCCGCCTTGTTTACGTTCAGTTGGCAAAACCTTGTGGCAGCGCTGATCCTATGGTGGATCTCGGGAAGCCTCGGTATCGGTCTTGGTTATCACCGTTTGTTAACACATCGGGGATTCAAAGTACCGAAATGGCTCGAGTATACACTTAGCACCTTTGGTACGCTTGCGATGCAGTCAGGTCCGCTGACGTGGGTCACTACGCACCGCATCCATCATGCCTTTACGGAAACCGAAAAAGATCCGCACAGCCCGCGCAACGGAACCTACTGGGCGCATATGGGCTGGATCTTTCGCGGCAAAGCGCAGAATCAGTCGCCAGCCGATATGAAGCGGTACTGCCCCGATTTGGTAAACGACCGATATCATCAGTGGCTCGACAAGTATTATTACGTTCCGATAACCATCACCGCGATCCTCCTTTTCGCGATCGGCGGCTGGACGATGATCCTGTGGGGAGCTTTCTTTAGAGTGGCGATCGGCTGGCACGCGACGTGGCTTGTGAATTCGGCTACACATCTTTGGGGAACACGCCGGTTCGAAACCCGCGATGATTCGCGCAACAACGGCCTGATAGCCGCGGTCACCTTCGGGGAAGGCTGGCACAACAATCACCACGCTTATCCGCGGTCGGCAAAGCACGGCCTGCGCTGGTTCGAAGTTGACCTGAACTGGATACAGATCTGGGCATTAGGGAAGATGGGACTTGCGAAGAACGTTTACGCTCATCAGCTCGAGAAACCAAAAGTAGAACGCACACCCGAGCCGATCGACCTAAAACCGCTTCACGAAACGAGTTAACTTCGCTCAGAGATCCCTCAAGACTAAAAAGGCTTCGTCCGGTGACGAAGCCTTTTCCTTGCACCAACGGTTTCGATTAAACAGTCGCTTCAATTGGTCTTGCCGCTTCGTGGGCGTGTTCAGCGAGGAAGCGTTCGGCGTCGATGGCAGCCATGCAGCCGGTTCCAGCCGCGGTTACGGCCTGTCGATAGTAAGCATCCTGTGCATCGCCGCAAGCGAAAACGCCCCGGACACTTGTCGCCATTGTCCTTCCGTCTGTTTTAATGTAGCCAACCGCATCCATATCGAGGAGTCCGCGGAAAAGTTGAGTGTTCGGTTGATGGCCGATGGCGATAAAAACTCCCTGGGTTGGGAAATTGCGCGTTTGTCCAGCCACATTATCG